>VIKJ01000045.1:0-2538 GCA_008080615.1 Chitinophagaceae bacterium
CTTTTTTGATTTTGAAGCCATATTTGCTTTACATGGATGGCAGAGCAATTTGTTTAGGCCTTGGCAATTAATTACCCATATGTTTTTGCATGGAGACTTTGGTCATATCCTAGGAAACATGTTTGCCCTATGGATGTTTGGATCAATATTAGAAAACCTTTGGGGAGCTAAGCGATTTCTTACTTTTTATTTGGTATGTGGTTTAGGAGCGGCATTTATTCATTTGCTTTTCTTGAGTTATGAGTTTATTCCGCTTACCAATAGTTATGAAGCCATATTTCGTTTACACGATACTGGGGGTGCAGGCTTTAACAACGCCATGATTCAATTTATAGAAAAATACAATATTCGTTTTGAGCAACATGATCAGGTAATTAATCAACTAAAATTTTATCCGCAAGATGAAGCTGCCAGTTCGGCTATGTTTGATAGTATTACCAATTACTATCAACACAATTTAAATACAGCAACTTTAGGTGCTAGTGGAGCCGTATTTGGCGTATTGGCTGCCTTCGTATACTTATTTCCCAATACCTATATTTATGTGTACTTTTTAATTCCAGTAAAAGCCAAATGGATAGGTTTACTATATTTTACATATGAGCTGGTTTTTGCGGTTAGAAATACAGCAGGAGACAATGTGGCTCGTTGGGCACATGTGGGGGGAGCTATAGTGGGGCTATTGATTGTGTTAACCTGGAACAAAACCAAGAAAAAAACGTTTTATTAGTATGAGCACACAATCATATAAAACTACCCGGAAAATTTTATTAGGTCAAGATAACAATGCCTTGGTGATTTTATTTGCTGTGAATGCACTTGTTTTTGTGCTTATCAACTTTATTAAAATCGTTTATTATTTATCCGATTTCCCTATTGAGTTTTTTTACAAGCAAATTTTAGACTGGTTTACCCTTCCTGCGGTAACCGATACCATGTTTTATAGGCCTTGGACCTTGCTCACCCATATGTTTACCCATTATAGCATCTGGCATTTAATTTCTACCCTACTTTGGTTATGGGCATTTGGCTATGTATTACAAGACCTAGCAGGTAATAATAAATTAATTCCTATTTATTTATATGGAGGCTTTGTTGGAGGCTTGGTATTTATTTTGGTTAACAATGTATTTCCTGGTTTAGAAAGAAATATCTCCACTACAGCGCCTCTTTTGGGAGGAGGTGCCGCTGTAATGGCTGTAGCAGTAGCAACAACAACATTGGCCCCAGACTATCGCATTTTTCCGTTGATCAATGGAGGAATTCCTCTTTGGGTTTTGGCATTGATTTTTGTAGCAATCGATTTTGCAACCCTTGCTAGCGGAAACGGAGGCATTGGTGCAGCACATATTGCAGGTGCAGCCATTGGCTTCCTCTTTGTAAAACAATTACAAAAAGGGAAAGATTGGGGAGCCTGGATGACTCAGTTTGTACAATGGCTAGATGATTTATTTAGCCCAGAAAAAAAACACCAGCAAAAAAATGGCGAAAAGCATTTTTACAGAGCCACCAGAAAACCTTATGAAAAAATAGCTAACGTTACTCAACAAAAACTAGATGCTATTTTAGATAAAATTAATCAGCATGGTTATTCTTTTTTAACTGATGAAGAAAAAGCTTTTTTACATAGAGCCAGTAGCGAAGAAGACCTATAGATATGAATGCGCCTAATACTATACTATTTAAAAAAATAATCCTAGTAGGAGGTATTCTTTATTCTTTCATTTTTTTAATCGCTTGTTTTTCCGGTACAATTGATCCTGCTAATTTTTATGGCATCACTTATTTTGCATTAGCCTTTCCCTTTTTATTTGTTGGAATGATTGTTTGGTGCATCATTGCCCCACTGTTGTATAAAAACCCAGGTTGGGTATTTTCTTTACTACTCTTACCAGCCATCAGTCATATCAATAAAAGTATTAGCTTAAATAAGGAAACTACTTTTATTCAAGAAAAAAAATCAGACCAACTTCGCATACTATCTTGGAATGTAAATGAATTTGCCTACGGAAGAATTAGTGATACAACATGGAAAATGAAACAAATTCAAATGGTTGAGTTTGTAAAAGCATCTAATGCAGATGTGCTTTGCTTTCAAGATTTTGTACCCGTTCCGTATAAAGATACTATTAGCGTGCTCAATTATATAGCCGACTCATTGCATTATCCCTTTCATTATTATAGTTTGGATGGGAAAGATTATGGTACAATCATTTTCTCTAGAATACCTATTGTAGATAGTGGCAGAGTAAAATACAAGGAGAAAGTATATCCAGAAAGTTTAGCTTATGTAGATATTGTATTTAATCAACAACCATTGCGCATATACAATACACACTTACGTTCTATGTATTTGCATCAATCGGTTATCACACCCAATACCATCGGCTATTTGGAATATGTAAAAGAAGATACAGGATTTTTATTTCATTCTACCCGTATAGAAAGACTGGCTTATTTTGATAACATACATACCAAACAAGCAAAATTGGTAAAAGAACAATTAAATAAAACCAATACACCCTATATTTTTTGTGC
>VIKJ01000045.1:2573-13868 GCA_008080615.1 Chitinophagaceae bacterium
AATATGAAAGATGCATTTTTAGAAAAAGGATCGGGGCTAGGTGGAACCTATCATAGTATTTCGCCCACCTTAAGAATTGATGTTATACTAAGTAGTAAATCTATTTTAACCAAGCAATACTATGCACCTGCATTAGATTTGTCTGATCATTACCCAATTATTGCAGATTTGCATTTAGGAAACTGATTTTTTGTACTTTTAAGCATGGCTAAAAGCTGGCTAAGGAAAACTACCAAAACAATTATTATTTCAATCAACCTTTTTGTAGGTTTTGTTTTTTTAATTGCAGCATTATCGCCTTATATCAATCCCAATAATTGGTGGCTTCATGGTTTTTTGGCATTGATTTCTCCCTACCTGATGTTAACCTTATTTTTATTTATACTGTTTTGGTTAATTAGTAGACCTATTTGGAGTGTCATTTCAATTGTTGTTTTGTGCATTGGATGGAAACAAATTCCAGTAGCATTTGCATGGAGTGGAGATAGTGGCTTTACAAAAAGAAAAGCTGAAAATACATTTAGGGTAGTGAATTGGAATATTCAAAGTTTTAATGGGCTTAATAAAAACAAAGAAGCCAAATTGGGGGTGAGAAATGAAGTGGCAGCAAGTATTTTAAAAAACAACCCCGATTTGGTTTGCTTACAAGAATTCAATACGGCTAATGCAGAAAACAATATTCATCTGTTTACGCAAACTTTACCCTATTATTATTTTTCGGCTGACTATACTGGTAGTACAGGGGGGTATCAATCGGGTTGCATTATTTTTTCAAAATACCCCATTATCAATACAGCCAAAATTGCTTATCCAACAGCAGAAAGCCTTATATATATAGACATATTAAAAGGATCCGATACCATCCGCATTTTTACAACACACTTGCAATCATTTAAATTTAAAAAAGGCGATTATCAGGATATCGAACATATTAAGGAGCCAGATAACACCAGTTTTTCGGCATCCAAAAAACTGATCCTCAAAATGAAGCAGGCCTACAGAAAAAGAGGGGTTCAGGCCGATATTGTGAATAATGCTATTTCAAAAAGCCCTTATCCTGCTCTTATTTGTGGGGATTTTAACGATGTGCCTAATTCCTACACTTATTTTCGCATTCGACAAGATTGGCGGGATGCATTTTTACAAAAGGGATTTGGTATTGGCAGAACCTTTATATCACTGGCTCCAACACTAAGAATCGACTACATTTTAACCAGTAAGAATTTTGAGGTAAAGCAATTTGACATGGTAGATGAGGCTTTAAGTGATCATATTATGCTTTTAGCCGACCTACGTTTGAAAAAATAATTACTTTCGCGTTGATGTCTCTTAAAGTATATAACTCACTCACCCGGCAAAAAGAAGTATTTGAACCCATCAATCCTCCTTATGTGGGGATGTATGTTTGTGGACCAACCGTTAGTGGCGAAAGCCATTTAGGTCATGCCCGTCCGTTCATTACATTCGATGTAGTATATAGGTATTTAATGCACTTAGGCTATAAAGTACGTTATGTAAGAAATATAACCGATGCTGGTCATTTTGAAGAAGAAGGCCGAGAAGCAGAAGATAAAATCAGCAAGAAAGCGGTTTTGGAAAAATTAGAACCCATGGAACTGGTGCAGAAATACACCAACTTATACCATTGGGCTATGAGCCAATTTAATAATTTACCGCCTAGTATAGAACCAACAGCTACTGGTCATATTGTAGAACAAATTGAAATGATTAAAAAAATCATTCAAGATGGTTATGCATATGAAGCCAATGGCTCGGTATATTTTGATGTAGAAAAATACAATATTGATTTTTCGGCAAAGGGCCAACCCTATGGTATTTTAAGCGGAAGAGTTTTAGATGATCAAATAGAAAGTACCCGTGAGTTAGACAACCAGGATGAGAAAAGAAACAAAAGCGATTTTGCACTTTGGAAAAAAGCTCCTGCAGAACATATCATGCGTTGGCAAAGTCCTTGGGGAGAAGGTTTTCCGGGATGGCATATTGAGTGCTCGGCCATGAGTACCAAATACTTGGGCGATGAATTTGATATACATGGTGGAGGTATGGATTTACAGTTTCCGCATCACGAATGTGAAATAGCACAAAGCACGGTTTGCAATCATAAAATGCCTGCCCGTTATTGGTTACACAATAATATGATTACCATCAATGGCAGAAAGATGGGTAAGAGCTATAATAATGTGATTAAGTTAAGTGAATTATTTACTGGAACGCATCCGTTGTTAGAACAAGCTTATGCTCCATCTACTGTTCGCTTTTTTATATTACAATCTCAATATCGCAGCACGCTCGATTTTGGAAATGATGCGTTGCAAGGAAGTGAAAAAGCTTTGCGCAGATTAATGGAAGCATTTGAATGGCTAGAGCAGCAAGATGGTTTAGGTGCTATTGGTGCTGCAACAGATACTGCACTAGATGAAAAAGTAAACACATTAATTGCAGAGTTTGATGAGTTTATGAATGATGATTTAAATACGGCAAAAGTAATTGCCAGTATGTTCGAGTTGGTTCCTATCATCAATTCTATAAAAGATAAACATATTGCTACTACCGCATTATCAGCCAATACAGTTACCTTATTAAAAAAGCAGTTACATGCTTATATCAAGGATATTTTTGGATTGCAAAACAGCAAGGCCAATAACAATGATAAATTAGAAGGTGTATTGCAATTACTCATCAATATTCGCAAAGAAGCCAAGAACAGAAAGGATTTCGTTACCAGTGATAAAATCAGAAACGAACTCTCGGCTCTTGGCGTTCAATTAAAAGATGAAAAAGATGGTGGTATGAGTTATACCATTCAATAGCTATTGGCCAGGATGGTATTCCAATTCCTTATGCTTTAGCACATCTTCTTTATAAAAAAATACGTCTTTAAATTTCCCATTAATAAATCCTGCAGCTTGATCGGTAAAATGTTCAGATGCAGGATTATTTTTTTGGCCTCCTGTAACGATTGTTTTTGCTCTCAATATTGGGCCAAACTCAACTGCTGCAATAAAACTATTACCCGAATAACCATAGCGCCCCTTGGTTCCATTCATGGTTCTGCTTTCAAATGCAGGCAATGAACCAAATCTAGAAGAAGTTAATGCAACGGCTAAACTGGGTTTTAAATCGTCATATACTTCATCAAATTTTCCTGTTAATCGCTGGTAACGATTAATTGTACCCCAGGGTAGTTCCCAAAAACCATATTGTTTTTTTAAATAGTCAATTGCTGCGCCTTCGGTTTTTTGTGCAATGGCATTAAAGCGGCCAATCACTTCAGTATTTTCTTCCGCTGTTTTTGCCATAGGGTAAGAAGCATTTAATCTGGTAGCCCAATGAATGGCCAATGTGGTTGCAACTGAAGCAGTATCAGATATTCTATTCCAGGCTTTTAAAATTTCAATAGGCTTTTGCGTAGTGGATCTTAAAGCATCATCTGCTGGCAAAGCATCATAAGCTTTAAATAAAGCAGGAAGTAAAATATCAAAAGCAGTTAAGTATCGGTTGTAGCCTATTTCAATTAACCCATCTAAACTAATGGCTTGTTGATCTTTTAATAAACGAATGGCGTTAATGCCTCTTGCATTTTGCCCATCAGGTGCCATATAATGCGGGTACTTACTTTTATCTAAACTACTTTCTCCTGATGTAGTAAATGGAGTAGCATTGCAGTTTTGAATCCAACCACTTGCAGGATTAATTAAATGAACTGTTTCTTTCAAAGGATGCATGCCTTTCCATTCGGTTGCAGCTATAGTTCCATCAACAGGCAATGCCCAATTATAACTGGTATCTCGTTTAGGAACAAAATTACCATGCCAATATGCAATATTTCCATGATCATCTGCATATACTGTATTGTTAGTAGTATTAGATAAACCTTCCATTGCCTTTGTGTATTCTGCTAAATTATTGGCCTTGGTAGTAGTCCATGATTGAATCAAGGCACGCATTGAACGATTGTATTCTTTTAAACTAATCCACTTGTTGTTTCTCTTCGCAAGTACCGGACCATGATGGGTAAAATATCCTGTGAAAGTTTTATTCATCAATACACCATCTTTTACATATTGAATAGTGATGGATTTTGTTTTAACTGGTCGTTGCTTTTTTTCATATTCATAGGACCAACCTGTTGCGGTTTTACTTACTTTTTCTTCATATAAATCGGCAACATCGGTATAGCCAGAAGTATGCATCCATCCGCAATGTTCATTAAACCCCTGATAAACAAATAACTGCCCCCAGGTAGAAGCACCATATGCATTTAGCCCTTCTTCACTAACCATCTGTGCTTCATTTCTAAAATAAAATGGCACATGGGGATTGATATAGAGCATGGCATTTTTAGAAGCTGATTTATTTGGGGCAATAGCAAAACCATTCGAGCCTCTGTCTTCTATATCACTATTGAATACAACTGCAGCAGTTGTATTGGATACCGGATTTTCGTAAAAACGTTTTAACTCATCTACACTTGCACCGCCCGTACTGGTTGCATGCACGCTACCATCCGTGTACATCAAATGAAACCAAGGTTCGAATTTTATAAGAACTACTGGTTTAACTTCGGGATGTTTAAACAAATAAAAATTAATGGCATCTGCATGAGCAATCAATAATTTTTTTAGCCATTGCGGACTTTTTTGAAAATCTTTTTTTGCATCATTGCTATCGGCAATCAAACGCATCAATAAATCATCATACAAAGTTTTCTCTCCTTCCATCTCCGATCTTCTACCCAACATTTCTAAATAGTTGCGTTCTATTCTTTCAAAATTTTCTTCGCACTGAGAATACAACAAGCCAAATACAGCATCAGCATCGGTTTTACCATAAATATGTGGTACACCATATATATCTCTGATGATGGTAACTTGTTTTGCTTGTGCTTCCCAACGAGCAATATCAGCCGGGTTGGCAGTTTGCGCTGATACAGTTGTTGCCATCAATAAAAATGCTACTGCAATTGTTTTCATGCTATCTATTTATTCAAATCAATAATTAGTATCCCCATTGTTTCATCATGGCAAGATCTTGTTTGATACATTCTAATGGAGCCATACCTTGATAAGCTTCCTGCTCTATAATAAAATGCATCGTGCCGCCTGTTTTTTTCCCTTGATCTATTATTTCTTTTACTACTTGAACACCCTTACCCAAAACCGTACTTTCATAGCCAGTTCCCTTTGCATTCATGATTTCATCTTTTACATGCATCGAAACAAAACGACCTGGATTGTTTTTAACAATGGCCAAGGCATCGGCACCAGTACCATAGAGGTTTCCAAAATCTAATTGCTGTGTTACCAAGGTAGGATCGGTATTATTTAATATGATTTCATATACAGTTTCATTACCCAACTTTTGAGTGAATTCAAAATTGTGATTATGATAGCCAAAGCGCATGCCCCATTTATTGCAGAGCTTGCCCGATAAATTAAAAATTTCCATGTATCGCTTAAGATCATCGGCTGTTTTGCGTAAACTATCATCCAACCAAGGGCTAATCACCAATTCTTGCCCAACAATTGCCGCGTCTTCTACCGTATACTTCCAACTATCCGAAAAGTCTTTTTTGTTGGCATCCCAATGTGATGGCCCCATAACTGTATGACCACTTAACATAGTAAGCCCATGATCAGCCAACAGCTTTTTAAAGTCGGCAGCACTATAACCATAAAATTTTCGGTTGATATAATTGGCATGCTCAACATATTGATAGCCCATATTGGCAATCGCTTTAAGGGTATCAACAGGATTGGCTTTCATTTCATCACGTACAGAATACAACTGAATACCCGTAATCATTTTCTTTTTGGGTGCAGCTTTTAACCAAGTAGGGATAGATGCAGTAGCTAATGCAGCAAATGCAGTTTGCTGAATGAATTTTCGGCGAGAACTAGGCATAATCGTTATTATTTTAAGCAATAACCAAATTAAGCATTTTTTAAACGAAAGCCTAACTTGCATTGATGTTATTAAATAACAAGCAATGAAAACCGCTACTGTTCACGAAATAAAACAAGAATTACTAAGTGTTCCCGAAAAACAATTGGTAGAACTGTGTTTACGTCTTTCAAAATTTAAAAAAGAAAATAAAGAGCTGCTTACTTATTTGTTATTCGAATCGCATAACGAAGAAAACTATATTAAGGAAGTGCAAGAATTGATTGGTGCCGAATTTGAAACAATTGAAGTAGCTACCAATTTATATTTTGCCAAAAAAACCATTCGAAAAATTTTACGTATTGCCAATAAACATATACGATATACCGGCTCTAAAACAGCGGAAGTAGCTATTCTAATGCATTTTTGCACAGTATTAAAAGCACATGGACTTCCTTTTGAAAAAAGTACGGCTTTAAAAAATTTGTATCAGCAACAATTAAAAAAAATAAAACTTGCTATGAGTAGTTTACATGAAGATCTTCAATATGATTTTCAACAAATGCTCAATGAGCTTTAATTATTTCTCTTCATCAAAAAAGAGTTTATAATAATGCTTGCCCGATTTTTCGTCGTAACCCTTTTCTATCAGGTCTTTTCGGCCATGTATATAAATATGAAAATTTTTATCTAGCTTAAGAATACTTTTAAAAAAACGTTGTTGCTTTTGCACTGCGGTTAAGTTAATATCAAATTGTTCTTCAATACTTACTTGCTTGGCAACTTCATATTGTTGCTTGTATTCATTAAAACAATCAATTACTTCAGGATGATGCAATACCTCTTTACCAAATTCTTCTAACTGAAAATGGTCATGGGTTTTAAAATAATCCATGCTGCGTTGTAACATATCAATTTGATCTTTCTTAGTTGTATCAAATTGTTCGTTTAATTCGTTACTGATAAACAATTTACACATACCCAATGCAGCATTGGTATTATGGTAACTATTAATGATGGGGCTTAATTGCAGGTAAGCCTGTTTCCAAAAAGCACCGTCGCCCTGTTTTGCATTGGAAGATTCAAAAGCATAAGCCAAAAAACCTTCTGCACTGTCTTGCTTTAAAATCAATACTGCTTTTTCTGGCTTTTTTAATTCTATGCCCTCATCTAATAAAAGGTCAATTCCGGCAGTTTTGGAAGCGGTTTTTAAATAGGTTTCCTTAGTACTGTTATGAAATATACCAATGGCATCTACAAATTGACTCCCAAAAGGCACTTGTTGAAAATGAACTACAAATAACTCGCCCGATTGGGCAAAAGCATTGCTACTTTTTAGGTGAAAATGCTCTGCCAGCTGCTTACTCAGTTTTTCAAATGAATTTTCATTGGCAAAAAATTGGGCAATACTGGTATAAACCAGGTTTTGATCTATGCCCAAACGATACTGTTCGGCCTCATTTATGGGTTTTAGCATAAAAGGGACCAAGAATTTTTGTAAATCTTGTATGTCCATATCCAAGGGCTTTTCTGAGAGAAAAAGCCTTCCGCCCTGTGCCGCATTACCTGCCTGGTGTACGATCAGGGACTTTATCAATACGGTAGATAAATCGTTCATATGTTCGCGAAGATAACCGGATTGGCCCCCTTTTATAAAGCAAATTCGGAATTAGACAATATTTTTCGGAACTTCACCGGATTAACCATAAATAACAACGCTGCATGTACGCCCAGATCTGGATAAAGTACCTACCCATTATTCGCATTTTATTGAAAAGAACCCGTACGGAAAGTCAGGTTTTAGACTTGAACAGGATCGATTTCGAGAGAATGGGATCTGGCAGAAAAGCAGGTTATAAATTCACCATAGAATTTACAAAAGGCAGAGTGAGTAACCTTATTAGCAGCTCTGCATTGGCTTCAGACTTAGCTTTTGTAATGTTAGAAGACAAAGCAACCAAGGAATTTTTAGATGCTGGTGAGTACACCGTTTCTCTTAATACCAAGTTTCAGTTATTGCTTAAAGCAGTAAATACTGAAGTAGCTGAGTAGCACTCCGTTTATTTTCGTTGAAATACTTCTACCAACACTCCATTAGGGGCCATCATGGTCATTACCATGCAATTGCCTAAAATGGGATCTTTTAAAGCCATTGGCTTTTGAATGATTCTGATTTTAGATTCTATGGCCAATTGGGTTACTTTATTAATATTGGATGTTTCAAAACCAAACATGCCAATTCCTCTATAAGGCATACGTGGCGGCACTTTTGGGTACAATCGCTTATTGTCGTTAAAGTCTATAAACTGCAAGTATCCAGTAGAAGCGCCTTTGGCGAATACAATGGTATTTCTATAGCCCGATCCTGCAGGTAAGCCCAAGGCAGAGCCATCGCCTGTTTTCCATTCGGCATCTTTTCTTATTTCCATCCCCAAAACCTTGGTGTAAAATGCCAATACCCTATCACTCATGCCCGTTACTATTTGCGCACTAAAACCAGGGCCCCCTTTTAATGTTGTAGAATCATAAGGAGCCAACTGACTCATTCCATTGCCTCGCTCTACTCCAACAGCATGAATAAAATCAGGGGCCTGATAAATGGCTTCCATATAACGATACTTTGTACCATCTGGCTTACTCATTAGTACAGTTTGCAAAGGCACTTTGGTATTAAAACCCAGATTATGCAATTCCTTATCTAACAATTCTTGATTGGCATTGGGAAAACCCAATGAAAATGGACCTAGCTCTCTAGGATTATAGGTTTCGTGTACCAAGGATAATTTTTTACTTACCAGCAAAACTCTTAGTTCAATATTTTCGGGCACATTGGGCCTGTATAATAAATAAACTTTATAATTAATCGTTCCAGGAAGATCCCATAAGAGTCGTTGTTTTTTCTTTTCTCTTTTAGTTATCCTTAGCGGACCAGAAAGCACCATGCCCATGCCAGTTTCGTAAAACAAGCGCAAGGAATCTAAATTAGATGTACAGATAGTTACAATTTTAAGCGGACCACATAAAGCATCAGAAGAAGTTGATTCGGGATTGGTGATGTCTTTAATATAACTTTGACTATAAGCACTTGTACAAAATAACAGGATGCCTAAACTTATCAAAAAAAGGATTTTTTTAATAAGCGTAGCTTGATAAGCGAAATACATAAAGCAGTTAACTTTATTCAGCATCAAAAAGAGTGCTGGTTTGGTTTAAGTTTGATGCGTTCAAGATATGCAAAATGATTGAATCAATGAATGATCATATGAAACGGTTAATTTTTTTATGTTTGATGGTGTTTTTTTCGGTTGAAACATTCGCTCAACAAGAATCGGTAACCGAAGCCTATATTGTAAAACTCCATCAAAAAAAATTTGATTGGATGATTCAAAAAAAATACGATTCGCTTAGTAATGTATTAGATGAGCGATTGGTTTATATACATTCAAATGGTTGGGCCGAAACAAAACAAGAAGTATTGGCCGATATAAAATCGGGCAAACTAAATTATACCAATGTAAAGCTCACTGAATCATCAGCTAGGATTTTTCAAAAAGCAGCAATAGTAAATGGCAAAGGAACATTTAGTGTTGTAATGGATGGAAAGCCTTTAGACATTCAGTTGTATTATACTGAAGTATATGTGAAAAAGAAAAGCGGATGGAAATTAGTAAGCAGGCATGCCAATAAAATATAAGCGCAACATGAACTTAGCAATACAAGGTCAATTATTTATTGTAGGAGGAGCAACTTCTGGTTTTGGTAAAGCCATTGCAGAAGCATTGATTATTGAGGGTGCCCACATTATTGCTATTGCTCGTGGGGAAGATAAATTATTGGCTTTAAAAGCAAGCGCTCCGCATCAGGTAGAAATTGTGGTAGGAGATTTATCTGTGCCCGAAGTATTAACTGAATTAATTAAACAAGTAGGAGATAAAACAGTTCATGGCATTCTAGTAAATGCAGGAGGGCCACCTGCTAAAACAGTATTGGAAACCAGTTTAGAAGATTGGGACAATGCATACCAATTAATTTTGCGCTGGAAAGTTGCCATCACCAAAGCATTTGTTCCAAAAATGGTGCAACAGGGTTATGGTAGAATGGTTTTTATAGAAAGCGTTTCGGTAAAGCAGCCCGTTGAAAATTTAGTACTCAGTACTTCTTTAAGAGTTGCAGTAGTGGGCATGGTAAAAACATTGTCTCAAGAAATTGCCAAGTCCGGCGTAACCTTAAATATACTGGCACCTGGATCGCATAATACCCCTGCTATCAATCGGCTTTATCATAAAAAAGTAGATCAAACTGGCTTATCATTTGAAGAAGTAAAAGCTTCGGCCATACAACAAATTCCAACAGGAGCATTGGGTGAAGCAGCAGATTTTGCAGGGCTGGCCCTTTGGTTATTGAGCCCGATGAGTAGATTTGTAACAGGCCAAACCATCACTGTAGATGGAGGTTCTGTAAAAGGAATATTTGGATAACTACTTACTCAATAAAATCTTAAAAAACTTTTCTATCTCTGCTTTTTCTACAGGAGTTAAAACTTCGTTTTTTTGGTACTTGGTATTTAAAAAAACAACCCGTTTGTGTTGAGGATATTTTTGCAGAATAGCTTGCATTTTTTGCCCAATCAACTCATCTTTTTCAAATAGTGGTGTATTTATTTGAGCAGGAGCTTTTTCTCGGGTATGCATTTTATTAATGGTAGCTTCTAAAGTTGCTAACCAGTTTACTGGCATTTCTGGCACATTGGCTGCCTTTTGATAAAGTCCTTCCAATTGTTTTTTACTCAAGCTTCCTCTTTCCTCATATTGGTGCATAAGGCTCATCACAAATAATGCATCGGGGTTATACTTATAACAAGCGTCCAGCACTTTGTCTATGATATCAAGCTTATGTTTAGCTGCAGCCATCTTTGCAAAGATAGATGGAACATTCCTAAACTATTTATATCTTCAAAGGAGCTTGCAACCAGTTTATTTTAAAATATCAAATACTGCATATGATTTCCCTTAAAAAAATATTTATCAGTGCAATCTGCATCCTGTTTTTATTGAACTCTTTATGGGCACAAAAAACTAGTACAACATTGGCTGTAAAAGGGCTTAAAGAAAAAGTAGAAGTATTGAGAGACGAGTGGGGTGTTAATCATATTTACGCACTCAATCAACACGATTTGTTTTTTACTCAAGGATATTGTGCGGCAAAAGATAGATTGTTTCAGTTTGAAGTATGGAGAAGACAAGCAACAGGAACTGTTGCAGAAATTTTGGGCGAGCGTGCAATTAAAAGAGATATTGGTACTCGCTTATTTAAATTCCGTGGAGATTTAACCAAAGAATTAAATCATTATCACCCACAAGGAGTTGCCATTATCAATGCATATGTTGATGG
>VIKJ01000046.1:0-4880 GCA_008080615.1 Chitinophagaceae bacterium
ATTGAAGGCTCAAGACGCTCCTTTGAGGTTTAAAGCCGGCATTGGGTTGGCAACTTATTATGGAGACCTTAAGGAAAAAGCAAAATTAGTAGATCAATCCTCCCTTGCCATCAATCTAGGTTTGACCTATGACCTCACTGAGCAAATATTAGGCACTTTCGATTTTTCGGTGATGTCGCTAAAAGCAAATGATAAATTCAATACTCGGATAGATTATATTAATAGAAACTTAAATTTTAAAACAACCCTTTGGGAAGCTAATCTTGGTGTAGAATATGATTTTTTAAATATGACTAGTGGCGACTATATCTTAACGCCCTATTTACATATGGGTGTTGGCTTGTTTCACTATAATCCATGGACATACGACCGATCTGGTAATAAAGTATATTTAAGGCAATTTGGAACAGAGGGGCAAGGATTACCTTCTTATCCAGAGCGGAAAGCGTATAATTTATTACAAATGCAAATTCCCATTGGGGGAGGTATCAAATTTGCCATTTCTGAAGATGTGAATGCCTTTTTTGATATCTCTTTTAGGAAAATATTTACCGATTATATTGATGATGTGGGCAATACTTATCCAGATAGGGATATTATGCTCGCAGAGTCTCCAAATCCAATCCAAACAATCGGGCTTACTTATCGTGGAGATGAGATATCCAGTGCACCTTACCCAGGAGTGAACATTAAGCGTGGCGGATATACAAAAGACATTTATTACACTATGGGGATAGGTATATCAATGAGATTGAACAATATTACTGTAACTAGAAAGGCCAAGCGATACAATGGTAAAGTTAGTTCTACACGCTCTCGTTTAAGGAGCCCAGGATCTGTATTATAGGCATAAAAAAACCCAAGCGAGGCCTGGGTTTTTCAAAATCGATTATTTTATTAAAAGCGCTCTAATTTTGAGAAGAAGAAATCGGCTTCAATTATTGCGTTTTCATCGCTATCACTACCGTGAACTGCATTTTCACCAATAGAGGCGGCAAAGTTTTTACGGATAGTGCCTTCAGCCGCTTGAGCTGGGTTGGTAGCTCCTATTAGGGTTCTAAAATCTGCAACGGCATTGTCTTTTTCTAACACACCTGCTACAATAGGGCCGCTAATCATAAAACTTACCAAACCACTTCATGGCTTTAACAGTAAATCCAGCTTTAATTATTTGATCTAAAATGGCGCCTGTATAACCCTTTCCGGTTGCATCAGGCTTAATCATGGTAAATGTTTGGTTGCTCATATATTTTCTAATTACGGCGCAAAAGTAAGGAATAGCAAGTGTTTGATAAAGCGCTATAACAGTAATTTTAACAATTATCTATAAAATCTTTTGATTTACTAGCACATAAAGTGCAATTTTGCCGCCACCGTATGCAAAATATAGAACTGTTCTACCCAACACTCTCAACACCCCAAAAAATGGTGATAACCATGCACCAAAAACCAGATGGGGATGCAATGGGTTCTGCTTTGGGATTATTTCATTTTTTAAAAGGCTTAAATCATGATGTAACCGTGATTTCACCTACCAATTGGGCCGATTTCTTATGTTGGATGCCAGGAACCCAGGAAGTGATCAACTTTGAAATGAACAAGGAAAAATCACTGAAAATATTGAATGATGCCGCGGTAATTTTTTGTTTAGACTTTAATATTTTCCATCGAACAAAGCATTTGGCTACCCATTTGGCCAATGCCATAGCAGTGAAAGTATTGATAGATCATCATCAACAACCCGATGAGCCCTCATTTAATTATGGTATAAGTGATACCAAAAAGAGCTCTACTTGTGAAATGATTTATGATTTTATTATTGGCTCTGGCAATGATAAAAGCATCAATACGACTATTGCAACTTGCTTATATACCGGAGTGATGACCGATACTGGTTCTTTTCGATTCCCATCTACTACAGCATCTGTGCATAGAATGATTGCGCGATTAAAGGAAACTGGGTTTGAACATGATCAAGTTCATAACCATATTTACGATAATTTTTTAGAAAATAGGCTTCGTTTTATTGGTTTTGCTTTGTTAAACAGAATGGAAGTTTTGTATGAGTATAACACCGCTTTAATGTATATTACAAAGCAAGATTTGTATAAATATGATATTAAAACGGGTGATACTGAGGGTTTGGTAAATTATTTATTAACCATTCAGGGAATCAAGTTTGGTGCAATCGTAATTGACAGAGATGAAGAGCGAAAATGGAGTTTTAGAAGTAAAGGAAGTTTTGATGTAAATCAATTTGCTAGAAATCATTTTGAAGGCGGAGGTCATGCCAATGCATCAGGCGGTAGAAGCAGTAGTTCAATAGAGCAAACAGTAAACCATTTTAAAGAAATAATCATTAAGTATAAAAATCAACTACAATAATAAAAAATGAGGAGAATTACCATCACGCTTTTGGCAGCGGTTGTATTGCTTGCAAGTTGTAACCAATATGAAAAAACACCAACAGGTTTAGCTTATAAAATTCAAAAAGGCAGCAGCAAAGAATTATTAAAGCAAGGTCAATTTGTAAAAATGCATGTGGAGTATAAGCTTCCAGCAAAGGATTCTGTATTAAGTAGTTCATTTGGAAGAATTCCTGTTTACTTTATGGTAGACACTACTCGTATGGCAAAGCACAGCTTTATTGAAATCATTAATCAAGTAGCTCCAGGAGATAAAATTGAATTTGTAATGAATGTAGATACCCTAAAAAAATTGGGTATGCTTGAATACAATAATATTTTTAAGCAGAAAGATTTGATTAATGGTAAGGTAGAAGTGATTAAAACTTTTACTACCCAAGAATTGATGATGGCCGATTACCAAAAAGAAATGGAAACGGAGAAAGTGAGAGAGAACAAAGAAATCAAAGATTTTCTTGCTAAAAAAGGATCAAAAGCAACTGAAATTGCTTCAGGTGTTTTTGTAGAGGTTACCAATGCTGGTGATGCAGCTATAAAAGCAGACTCTGGCAAACAAGTATCTGTTTTATACAGAGGTACTTTTGTTGATGGCAAAAAATTTGACGGTAATATGGATAAGGATGGCCCTAATCAGCAACCATTGGTTTTTGTTGTTGGAGGAGCTAGTGTAATTAAAGGATTGGATGATGGAATTCGCAGTTTTGGCAAGGGTGGTAGAGGTAAAGTTTATATCCCCGCATTATTGGGCTATGGACCTAATGGAAGTGCTCCAGTAATTCCGCCATATGCAACACTTGTATTTGATATTGAAGTATTGGATGTTACAGCACCTACACCGCAGCCAGCTCAGCCTGGTATGCCGCAGGGTGTTCCCAATCACTAATTGAAACGAATAATATTGCTGAACTGCCGGTTACTTTAAATAGTATTCCGGCAGTTTATTTTTTAAGGTAGGCCATCAATCGAACGGTTTCAACGGCTTCTTTTACATCATGTACTCTCAAAATGCAAGCATGATTCAATAAACCGATGGTATTTAGTACAGTGGTTCCATTTAAGGCCTCATCAGCAGAGATATGCAGGGTTTTGTAAATCATTGATTTTCTGGAAACCCCCAATAAAATGGGTAGGCCAAATATTTGTAAGGCTCCCATTTCTTTTAATAGTTGAAAGTTTTGGTCGTTCGTTTTACCAAATCCAAAACCAGGGTCTAGAATTAGGTCTTTGATGCCCGCTTTATTGCATGCATCTACTCTTTCTTTAAAATAATTAACCACGGCTGGGGTTATTGAATCCTCAATTGTTTTTTCGTGTAAGGAGTCAATTGTGCCAGTGCTATGCATACAAATGTAGGGTACATTTAAATTTGCAACCGTACTAAGCATTTCGGAATAAAACCTACCGCCACTGATATCATTAACCAAGCTAGCCCCGGCTTTTACAGCCATTTGAGCCACTTTTGGGTAATAAGTATCAATGGAAATATATGTGAAAGGAAATGCCTTGTGAATGGCCTCAATTACAGGAACAACTCTGTCAATTTCTTCAGATTCGCTTACCAATTCGCTATTGGGGCGGGTACTTTGTCCTCCAATATCAATAATAGCTGCACCCTCTTGAATCATGCTGTTTGCAAGGGATAATGCCAGCTCTATATTGGCTGTTCTACTCCCTTTATAGAATGAATCTGGCGTGGCATTAATAATGCCCATAACCTGTGGACTTTTAATTATCCATAAACTTCCTTTGCAGTTAAGTGTAAACATTCTCTTGATTCAGTTAAATTGCACCAGATTCAAAGATATTATCAAAAGCAGTAAACCACTAAGAATAATGTTGAGCACTAACCAGCAATATGACCAGGCCGTTGCCAGTTGTAATGATATTTTTATAAAAAAAACAAAAGATTATGGCACAGCGTGGAGGGTATTACGAACTATTTCGGTGGTAGACCAGATTTTTATTAAGGCACTTCGCATAAGAACCATACAACAGCTGAAAGCCCAAAAAGTAGGGGATGATATTGCATCTGAATTTAAGGGCATTTTAAATTATGCAGTAATTGGAATGATTCAATTGGAATTTTCTTCGGCAACTGTAGAAGAATTGGATGTTGAAACCACTGCATTGTTGTATAAAAAAAATAGTCAACTGGCCAAAGATACCATGCAATCTAAAAATCATGATTATGGAGAAGCCTGGAGGGAGATGAGCCAAGAAAGTTTTGCCGATTTAATTTTAATGAAATTGCTACGCATCAAACAGATATTATTGAATGATGGAAAAACATTAATCAGTGAAGGCATAGACGCTAATTATATTGATATTATAAATTACGCTGCATTTGCTTTGATCTTGATAGAAGAAGGGAAGCATTAAAAATAGTTACATGAAAACAAGTATTGTAGTTGTTAGGTGGATTGTGGGTTTATTGTTTATTTTCTCTGGATTAAT
>VIKJ01000046.1:4910-13876 GCA_008080615.1 Chitinophagaceae bacterium
TTCTCTGGATTAATCAAAATCAATGACCCTGCTGGTTTAAGTTATAAAATGCAGGAATTTTTTGAGGTAGGCAATTTGCATTTGTTGAATGATTACGCTTTGTATTTTGCTATTTTAATGAATGTGTTTGAAGTGCTTGCAGGGGTAGCTATAATTATTGGATGGCAAATTAAAATTTTTAGCTGGCTCTTATTGGCATTGATTATTTTCTTTACTTTTTTAACAGGCTATGCGTTATTTTCAGGCAAAATAAAAGCTTGTGGTTGTTTTGGTGATTGTTTACCCATTACGCCTGCACAATCTTTTGGGAAGGATCTATTTTTAATGGTGCTCATTTTAATCTTATTGTTTTTTCAATCGAGTATACGTTCTATTTTCCCCAATCGCTTAGCCTTGCTATTGTTATCATTTACCGTATTCATCAGTTTCTTTATACAATGGTATGTATTGCGTCATTTGCCTTTTATAGATTGCTTACCATACAAAGCAGGCAATAATATCGTTGAACAAATGAAAATGCCCGTTGGAGCTACAACAGATAGTTTTTCTATTCAATTTTTTTATAAGAAGAATGGGCAACAACTACAATTTGATCAAGAACATTTTCCTGCTGATTTTGATTCTACTTACGAGTAAAGCCAGCCATTACCGATTTTTCTTTACAAACCATTTCTAAAACCGATTCAACGCAATTCATTTTTCAACAAAAAGGAAAATATTTGTTGTTAATGGTGCAAGATGGAAATGATATTGATTTGTGGAAACCAGGTTTTATGGAATTACTTCCACAGGTTACAGTAATGCAGTTGCCCATTTATATTGTATCTGCTGAAGCACAAAAAATAGCAGACCAAATAAATCATGTACAAGTATTTAGTTGTGATGCAACTGTATTAAAAACAGCTGCCAGAGTTAAACCTACTTATTTTTTAATGGAAGGGGCTACTATACTAGCTAAGTATAGCTATTTAGATGCAGATAAAATTTTAGCTAAGCAATAGTGAATAAAATGATGGCAAAAATTTGATTACTGAATAATTACTTCTGCAATTAATTCTTCACCAAATGCTTCATTTACCCGAGCAATAATTTGTGGCTTTTGATATTGTAATTCGTTTTTTAAAGGACCCACATTGGTGTGAATGAATAATTTCTTCCCAATGATCTGAATTTTTTCGGTGTATTTAGCAATGGTTTTGCCCATCAGTTGCTCCCAAACTTCTTCAATTTGAACAGCTCTGATGCCATTTTTTAAATGGCTTTTTCTAATAAAACCTTTTAGCGCATCGCCAATATGCATTTCGGACATAGCGTAAAGTTAGCGTTTTTATAATGTCAATAATTCAAATGCTGCCCCTGTTTGCGTTAATTGTTGCTGCAGACGTTGCGCATGTGTATCTGTAATGAAAACCTGCCCATATTCATCACTACATACTTTTTCTAATAGTTGAAACATTCTTTTTTCATCTAGTTTCTCAAATACATCGTCTAATAGTAAAATAGGTGCAAAACCAATTGTTGATTTTAAATATTCCCACTCTGCCAGCTTTAAAGCAAACAGCAAGCTTTTACGCTGCCCTTGTGAAGCTTCATTTTTAAATGGATGAACATCAATGGTGAGTATTAAATCATCTCGGTGAATACCCTTGGTAGTTCTTTGTAAAATAAGGTCTTTTTGAAGGCTCGATTGAAGCAATGATTCAAATGAATCATTGTTTAATTGACTTTCATATTGAATAGTAAGCCCATCAGTTTTTCCGGCTATTTCGGTATATCGTTCAATAGCCAAAGGGATATATTGTTTTAAAAAAGCAGTTCTTGTTTGGTAAATAAATGTTCCTGATTCTATCAACTGATGATTGAGTGTTTGTAAAAGGGTATAATCTATATTCGATACTTGTTCTGCTTGTTTTAGTAAACTGTTTCTTTGTTGAAGCAATTTGGTATAGGCCATTAATTGAACCAGATACATTTTATTGGTTTGTGATAAAATGGTATCAATCATTTTTCTTCTTGCTTCACCGCTACCCGTAATTAAATCCACATCATCTGGAGCAATCATTACGCAAGGAAATTTTCCTACATGATCGGATATTTTTTTATACTGTTCTTCATTTAGAGACAATTCTTTACGATTGGTTTCTCTTAAGATACAAGTAATTTGTTGTGGTTCATTGTTCAGTAAATATTGGCCATTCAATCGCATGCCCATATCTCCATGCCGTACATTTTGCGCGTCTGTTCTGGCAAAATAGCTTCTTGCAAATCCTAGGTAATAAATGGCATCTAATAAATTGGTTTTACCCGTTCCATTGAATCCACAGATACCTACAATTTTTTCCTTAAACACCCATTTTTGATGGGCATAATTCCTAAATTGAACCAGTTCTAATTCTTTTAGCAGTAACATTGTTGGCAAAGTAAAGCAGAACAACCTTAATTATTCCGCTTTGGTATGGAAGAAAGGATTTATTTTTAATAAAATTTCTACTTTGAAGATTATTTTATCTGAACAGCAAATGGCGCTTACGGTAAAGCGGCTTGCTCACCAGATTCTGGAAAACAACAATGCACTCGAAAATGCAGTGATCATTGGCTTACAGCCGAGGGGGATTTTTTTAAGTGATCGGATTGTTGCAGAATTAAAAAATATACTTGGAACCGATGCTATTCATTATGGGAAGCTAGACATTACTTTTTACAGAGATGATGTACGCAAAGCCCTCCATATTGCCAATCAAACGGATATTCCATTTAGTATTGAAGGGAAAACTGTTATTTTAATTGATGATGTATTGTATACAGGAAGAACCATCAGAGCAGCTTTGGACGCTTTATTGGATTTTGGAAGACCATCCAAAGTTTCTTTATGTGTATTGATTGATAGAAGGTTTAGTAGGCAATTGCCTATTCAGCCCGATTTTTTAGGAAAAGCCATTGATACCATTGTTTCGGACAAGGTAAAAGTAAATTGGCGGGAAAATGATGAAAAAGACGAAGTGGTTTTAGTGTAATCTATTATCTTTGATTTTTAATGAAACTATCTACCAAACACTTACTTGGTATCAAGGACCTTCTAAAGGAGGATATCCAACTTATTTTATCTACTGCCGAACAATTTAAAGAGGTTTTACAGAGACCTGTAAAAAAAGTACCATCCTTAAGAGATATTACCATTGTAAATCTTTTTTACGAGAATTCTACCAGAACAAGAATGTCTTTTGAACTGGCTGAAAGAAGGCTTTCGGCAGATGTATTGAATTTTACAGCCAGTAGTTCATCGGCTGCAAAAGGGGAAACCTTATTAGACACGGTGAACAATATTTTAAGTATGAAAGTAGATATGGTGGTAATGCGCCATAGTGCATCTGGAGCACCCCATTTTTTAGCCAAGCATATACCTGCTGCAATTGTAAATGCAGGGGATGGCATTAACGAACATCCTACACAGGCTTTATTAGACGCCTTTTCTATGAAAGAGAAAATGGGCAGATTGGAAGGATTAAAAGTGGCCATCATAGGAGATATCATGCATAGCAGGGTGGCATTGAGTAATATGTATTTATTAAAGAAAATGGGGGCCGAAATTTTAGTGGTTGGTCCACCAACATTGATTCCTACTTATATTTCAGAAGCATTGGGTGTAAGGGTTACTTATAACCTGCAAGAAGCGCTTAAATGGTGTGATGTAGCCAATGTGTTACGTATTCAGTTAGAACGTCAAAATCAGCCATTGTTTTCTTCATTACGAGAATACAATTTAGCCTACGGAATCAAAAGAAAAATGTTAGAAGGCTTAGGAAAGGAAATTGTCATCATGCATCCTGGCCCTATTAACAGAGGTGTTGAATTGGATAGTGATGTTGCTGATGGTCCATATTCCATAATTTTAAATCAGGTAGAAAATGGTGTTGCAGTAAGAATGGCTGCACTATATTTACTTGCAGAACGAGAGCAATAATTTATCAAACAGCCAAGCCATAAACTATCAATAATGCAACGTATTTGTTTATTTCCCGGAACCTTTGATCCGGTTACATTGGGGCATACTGATATCATTAATCGTGCATTGCCATTGTTCGATAAAATATATGTAGGTATAGGAATTAATTCCTCTAAAAACCCCATGTTTAGTGCTGAACAGCGGATGGAATGGTTTAAAGAAATATACAAAGATGAGCCAAGGGTAGAGAGTGTTGTTTATGAAGGCTTAACTGTTCATTTTTGTGAACATATTGGCGCTCGATTTATTTTGAGGGGCATTCGTTATGTAAGTGATTTTGAATATGAAAAAACCATTGCTGATGCTAATAGAACAATGGATCATAATATTGAGACCATTTTTTTAACGGGTGAACCTAAGTATACTTCTGTAGCATCTACTATTGTTAGAGATATATTAAGAAACGGCGGAAATGCTTCTCCTTTTTTACCTCAGGCCGTAATTAATTCCTTGTAATTATTAATGTATTTGTATGAGCATTTGGTTTAAGAAAGACCTATCATTGGCCGATATTGAAGGACTAGGAAAAGGTACTTTAGGAGAACATATTGGAATAGCTTTTTCAGAAGTTGGTGCTGATTATTTAAAAGCCACCATGCCAGTAGATCACCGAACCAAACAACCCTATGGTTTATTGCACGGGGGTGCATCAGTAGCTTTGGCAGAAACCCTTGGAAGTGTAGGTGCAGCAATGGTTGTAGACGACACAAAATTTATTTGTGTTGGACAGGAAATTAATGCCAATCACTTGAGAAGTGCCAGAGGAGGCTTTGTTACTGGTATCACCAAACCCATACATATTGGTACCAATTCTCAGGTTTGGGGAATCAACATTTATGATGAATCTGATAAATTAATTTGTATCAGTCGTATTACGGTTGCTGTGTTGAAAAGAAAGTCTTAAGAACACTTTCAATATTTGGATAGGTATTGTTTAAATATTCGGGCAATTGCGCTTTGCTAACCCATTTAATGATGCTAATATCTTCTTCTGTTTGAGGAACCAGTATTTGATGGCCCTTAACCGTCATATGAAACCAATGGCTTTCTTTAATAACGTTTTCGTCTAAATACGTGTCGAAATATTCATGTAGGGTGATGGAAATAAATCGAATAACCGTAATATTCCTAATGCCAGTTTCTTCCTCCACCTCTCTTATTGCGCATTGCTCAATAGTTTCGCCCTTGTCTAATTTACCCTTAGGTAAATCCCAGAACCCCCTTCTAAAGATCATTAGAAGCTCTTCCTGTTCATTAAATACCAGCCCTCCAGCGGCAATTATTCGCTTTTTATCCATACTATCAAAAGTGATTTAATTTCTTCATATACCCAATCAAAAATCAGATTACTTTCGCATTATGACAAATGAAAAAGCAGTTGCAGAAAAATTATTACAAGTAGAAGCAGTAAAATTAAATGCAGCCCAACCTTATACTTGGGCAAGCGGGTGGAAAAGCCCTATTTATTGTGACAATAGAAAAGTATTGTCTTTTCCTTATGTACGTGATTTTGTAAAAAGTGAGCTCTGTAACGTTATTTTTGAACATTTCCCTGAAGCTGAATCTTTAGCAGGCGTAGCTACTGCAGGAATTCCTTGGGGTGCAATGGCAGCTGATCAGCTAAAATTACCTTTTGTTTATGTAAGACCTAAACCCAAAGAACATGGATTGGGTAATCAGATAGAAGGTGCACTTGTAAAGGGGCAACGCGTATTGGTTATTGAGGATCTTATATCTACTGGCAAGAGTAGTTTGCAAGTGGTAGAAGTATTAAGGGCAGCAGAAGTTGAAATCATTGGTATGGTATCGATATTTAATTACGGGTTTACTCAAGCTGTTAAAGCATTTGAACAGGCTGGTGTAATTACCCGATCCTTAACCAATTACCCAACCATGATTGAATTGGCTATTGAAAAAGGGATTGTTACAGAAGCAGATAAAGCCTTATTGATGCAATGGAGTAAAGATCCTGCTAATTGGGCAGGAATTTAAATTATAAAGGATGAAGTATTCAATTGTAATTGTTCTGTTATTGGCGAGTAATTTATTGCTTGCACAAATGCCTAAACAGCAATGGGTAACCATTAAATCGGCCAATTTAAAATGTTGGGAATGTAAAGAACGATTGGATAAATTTTTAGCTGTAGAAAATAAAGGATCCATGGAGAGCGGAATGATTCAATGGAAAATCAACTTACTACAAGGTGAAATTAAAATACAATATTGGCCAGATAGAACAGATGAAAGTACCATCAAGGCAGCTATTAATAATGCAGGTTTTGATGCAGACGAAGAAAAAGCATTAGAGGAATCCTATAAAAAATTACCTCCAATTTGTAAACGCGCAGAAGACGGAGGAGGGCCTAAACCTAAACAACCCTGCCATATTCAGCCATACAATTAAAAAAGCTTGATAGCACTTTTAGTTTCATAAACAAAGGGTACTGTTTTAAAAATACCACTTCTTCCAGCTTTTACTGTTCCCTTGGCTTGAATAAGCATTTCTCTATTCAACAACATTTTTGCTGAGTTGAGTAAGAGGGTTTTCATTTCCAAATTGATTTTTGCAGGTAGTACAAACTCACTCATCTTATTGATGTGCATCATGGTATCTAGTTGAAACTTACCTAAATACATACTATCAATATAAACATCACTGCTTACTTGTTTTAAATCTATGTCAAAACCATTGGGATTAAAATAAACTAAATCAAATGACAAGGCAGATTGATTAAAGCCAATACTATTTACTTTAACGTTGCGTATATCTCTGTATTCAAAATCCTTTGGCTTGGCACAAGCCACTAAAATCAAAAGAAAGCAGCAGCCTATAATCGTTTTTTTCAAGATTTATATTTTTTGCAATTTAGTGAATATAGTAGTTCCTCTGCAATTTGTATATTTATGAAAATGAATAAATGACCCCATTTTTTGTAGATCCGAATATTGCCCAGGCAAAAACAATATCAAAAACATTTTATACCAATCCTGTTTATTTTGAATTGGCCAAAGAAAAAATATTTGCCAAAACCTGGCAATATATTGGCCATAAAGATTTAGTGCCACAAGCCGAAATGGCTTACCCAGTTAATTTGTTGGCACAATATTTAGATGAGCCCCTAGTCATTACGTCTAATAAAGACTTTCAGCTATTTTGTTTGTCGAATGTATGTACCCATCGGGGCAACTTAATGGTTTATGAGCCTTGTTCTCATTTAAAGCAATTAAGGTGTAAGTACCATGGAAGGCTTTTTCATTTAAATGGAACCTTCATTTCGATGCCCGAGTTTGCAACCGTAGAAAATTTTATTCCAGAGAATAACCATTTAAAGCAATTACCCTTATTTGAATGGAACAAGTTGTTGTTTACTTGCTTAAACCCTGTATATGCGGTGCAAGAATTTTTTACCGAGATGCAAAATAGGATAGGATGGCTTCCACTCAATAAAATGGAACATAGAGCAGATTTAGACAATGAATTTATTGTTGAAGCCAATTGGGCGCTTTATTGTGAAAACTACCTAGAAGGCTTCCATATTCCCTTTGTACACCCAGCTTTAAACGCCGTAATTGATTTTTCAAATACGCCAATTTGCAGTTGGGAATTGGAAAAACCAGCGATGACTGCTTTAACCTGCCGATGGATAGCATTGATTATGGAAAAAACATAGCTGCCTATTATTTTTGGGTATTCCCCAACATGATGTTTAATTTTTATCCTTGGGGGTTTTCCTTAAATATCATTGAACCATTAACCCCTTCAAAAACAAAAGTCAGGTTCATCAGTTTTGTATACGACGAATCAAAATTAAACCAAGGAGCCGGAACAGGTCTTGGTTCGGTGGAGGCAGAGGATGAGGAAGTGGTTCAGCAGGTTCAAAAAGGCGTTCGATCTAGATTTTACCAGCATGGGCGATATTCGGTAAATCGGGAGCAGGGTACCCATCATTTTCATCGTTTAGTGGCAGAGTGGATGAAAGATGAATAAGGGGTCAATTTATTCAAAATAGCACTTTCTTGATTTTAAATTGGGATGCGTAGTTGGTAATCAGCTACGCATTTTTGTTTTAGAAAATTGCCCAAATATTCATTTTAAGGCAATTTAAGCTGGGGCTAGTTAAATAGGAGTGAAGTTAAGGCAGGCAAGATGCGAACGCCTTAAATAAGAAATTGTATCTTTAAAACTTCAATAAAAGCTAGCTAAGATTATTAGTCTTTTGGCTAAAAAAAGGTATAAAAGTCAGTACGAAAAATTTTAGTATGCTTTTAAATAAATAAATTATTGATAATGAACATTTTATAAAATTTAAATGAATATATTTTGTAGTAAATTTAAGCAGTATTTTACATTATTTTGCCTTAATCATAGGTCCGTTAAACAAATTTAATTTAAATGACTTTATTAATTGAAAATCAATACTTTGGAACTGTTAACTACTATAAAATGTTGTTTCAATATACATATACAAATATTGAACAATGTGAATTCTACCAAAAATTGAGTTTTAGGAATAGGTGCATGGTGCCAGGGGCAAATGGAGTGATACAATTATCCGTTCCATTGGAAAATGGGCGCAATCAACGAAGCTTAATTAAGGAGGTTAAAATTGCCTATAAGGATAATTGGGTGTTGCAACATTGTAGAAGTTTAGACGCATGTTATAATAGGGCGCCTTTTTTTGAATTTTACCGCGATGAGTTATTTGAACTCCTGGAAACCCGTCCCATTTTTTTGTTCGACCTTAATTTGAGTTTGATGAATTGGGTATTAAAAAAGCTTAAAGCCAACCTAGATATTCAATTAACCAAGGTGTATGATCCTAATCCTCCAATTGAGGTTTTCGATGCCCGCAATATTATTGTTCCAAAAAATCAGGATACATATAGTAATTTTATAAATTATACTCAGGTGTTTGAAGATAGAATTGGGTTCAAGCCTAATATGAGTATTTTGGATCTTTTA
>VIKJ01000046.1:13940-22010 GCA_008080615.1 Chitinophagaceae bacterium
TGTTATCTGTTTTGCCCTAATGCTTTTTACTCTTGGTGTAAAAGCACAGGAATTCTCTAATAAAGGGAAAGACTTTTGGCTAGGGTATGGTTACCATGTTAGAATGGCGGTAGGACAAAACCCAAACTCTGATAATGGTCAGGATTTGGTGCTATATTTTACTTCAGATCAGGATGCCAATGTTACTGTTAGTATTCCAGGGGTAGGCTATGCTAGAACTTATATCGTAAAAGCCAATCAGGTAACGATTAGTGAACCCATTCCTAAATCGGGTAATCAAGATGCCCGAATTAATAATACCGGACTTTTTAATGCTGGTATTCATATAACTAGCGATCGCTCTGTAGTAGCATATGCTCATATTTATAATCAAAATGTTTCTGGTGCATCAGTTTTATTTCCTACAAATACACTGGGAAAAGATTACTATTCTTTAAATTTTGATCAATCTTCAAATGAAACTGAATCCAAATCTTTCTTTTTTGTAGTTGCTACTGAAGACAACACAACTATTGAGATTACAGCTAGTGCTTCTAATGAAAATGGATTACCAATTGGCATTCCAACAGTTTTGCCTACTAAATTAAACAAGGGGCAAATTTACAATGTAATGGGTACTGTTTCGGGTAATACTGGTGCAGATCTTACTGGTTCTAGAGTGAGGTCGATTAGTGCTACTGGTGCAAATGGCGGGTGTAAACCCATTGCTGTATTTTCGGGTACAGGTAAAATTAGTATTGGAGGTAATGGGAGGGGTTCTTCTGATAATTTATTTGCTCAAGCTTTTCCCTCTAATGCATGGGGCACCAGATACTTAACTGCACCAACTGGTGGTCAGCCCAATAATTTTTTTAGGGTTTGTGTTAAAGATCCTTCTACAATTGTTAAACTGAATGGAGTTCAAATTTCAGCTGCATTTTTAAGGAACGGTTTTTATTATCAATTCAAAAATGGCAATCAAGGAGGTACAAATAGTCCAATCCCAAATTTAATTGAGGCTGATAAGCCCATTTTAGTTGCGCAATATTGTACCACACAGGGCTTTGAAGGAAATGGTTCTCCTGGAGATCCAGAAATGATTTACCTAAGCCCCGTAGAGCAAACGATAAATAAAATAACCTTGTATTCTGCCTCTCAGTTTTCTATTTCACAGAGTTATATTAATGTGATTATAAAAAATGAAGGAGTAAGCAGTTTTAAATTAGATGGACTAGCTCCAAGTTCGGGAAGCTTTTTGACACATCCAGGTGATCCCAACTATTCCTATGCAACTTTAATGGTAGGATCTGGAATGTCTCATTCACTATACTCTGATAGTGGATTCAATGCAATTGCCTATGGTTTTGGAAATGCAGAAAGCTATGGGTACAATGCAGGTACCAATATTGTAGATTTAAATCCGCCCATCAATATTCGAAATGATTTTGCTAGTAGTGGCATTACTTATTCAGCTACCTGTACTAATGCTCCTTTTAAAGTGTATGTTTCCATTCCTTATGAAGCCAATAAGCTGGTTGTAGATTTTGGAAGTAATGCTAGTTTAATCAGCGGAACAAATCCTTATACTCATATACCAACTAATGGCAAGCCAGATTCTACATATTTATCCAATGGTAAAACCTATAATGTTTATTTTATTCCTGTTTCTTATAAATTTGGTGCTACTGGTACATTTCCTATTACCATCACTGCAACCACTACGGTACCACAATCAGACGGATGCAGCAATAACAATGACCAAGAGATTAATGATAATATTATTGTAAATGATCCACCCATTGCAGACTTTTCCATTACTACTTCTGGATGTGTAAATACCAATGTAAGTTTTACTGATCAAGGCAATGGTTTTGGAAGACCTTTCTATAAATGGACTTGGGATTTTGGAGGAGGCGTTCAATCTACTTTGCAAAATCCAACTAGATTAATTGGGGCATATATTTCATCTGTAAAATTAACTTCTATAATTGATTATGGATGTGTAGCTTCTGTTACTAAAACATTAGACTTATCCAATAAGCCTGTTGCTAATTTTAGTTTTACTTCTCCCAACTGTGTAAATACGGCTGTACTTTTTACAGACAAATCTACTATTACTGCAAGCCCTAACAATAATAAAATTGCTACTTGGATTTGGAATTTCAATAATGGGAATGCAGCTGACACTGTGTTTACAAACACCAATCAGCAACAATTTTATAGTACGGATGGTGCAAAATCAATTGGATTATTGGTAAAATCAAATACTGGTTGTCCTAGTGATCCTTATCAACCTTTATTTTCAATAAAACCCACTCCAGTAGCTAGTTTTAAATTACCTGAAGTATGTTTATCTGATGCATTTGCACCATTTAATGATGAGAGTACCATCTCGGATGGTACGGGTAATTTAATTACTCGTAAATGGACTTTTGCTGCGGGAGTACCTGCAACTTCTACTATTAAAAGCCCTCAAATTAGGTATCCTGCTCCAGGAGAATATACCGCCACTTTAGAAGTAAATGGAAGTACTGGTTGTGCAGATACGCTTACTCAAAAATTTTACGTAAATGGATCCAATCCGATTGCAGATTTTGAAGTAGTTAACACCATTCCTATTTGTCAACCGGCACCCATCAAAATAAAAAATAAGTCAAGTGTAGATATTGGAAATATTACTCGGATTAAGATATACTGGGATTATATCAACAATCCAACACAGAAAGAAACAGATGAAAATCCAGTTGCGGATAAAATTTATGCGCATACTTATATAGATCTACAGTTACCAGCAGCACAACAATATACTATTCGAATGGTGGCTTATTCCGGTGGTGGATCTTGTGTAAATGCAATAGAAAAAATTATACAGGTTTATCCTCAACCAAAAGCCAGTTTCATTACTTCTGCAGCGCAAATATGTGCAGGGCAATCCATAAATTTTCAAAATCTAAGTAATGGTGTTTCAAGCGCACCATTGAATTGGAATTGGTCATTTGGATCTGCAGGTACCAATAATCTTAGAAGCCCTATAAAAACCTTCCCTGATTCTGGGATGTATAATATTAAATTATTTTTCACCAATAATGATGGATGTACAAGTGATACGGCTACTTCGCCCATTACTGTTCATCCTAATCCAGTAGTTTATTTAAAAGATAGCGTAACCCTCATTTTAGGGGCTTCAATTACACTTAGTCCCGATTCATTATTTGGGAATAATTTATCTTATTTATGGTCTCCTTCTACCTATTTAGATAATCCTACAGTGGTTGCTCCTGTAAGTACAGCCGAAGATGATATTACCTATACGTTAACGTTAACTGGAATTGGAGGCTGTACAGCTTCGGATCAAATCTCCATTTTAGTATTAAGGCCTCCTCAACCTCCTAATGCTTTTTCACCTAATGGAGATGGGATTAACGATACATGGGCAATCAAATACCTCAATCGATATCCGGAAGCTACAGTTGACGTATATGATAGATATGGGCAAAGGGTTTTTCAGTCTCTCAATTATACTACTCCATGGGACGGTTATCTTAAAGGGAAGCCAGTTGGTATAGGTACTTATTACTATATCATTAACCCAAAAAATGGGTTACCAATTCTCAGTGGTTCTGTAACAGTTTTAAAGTAAAAGGCGGTGATTAGAATTGGCAGTGAAAGTTTTTATTTTAACCGATTATTCTAAATCTTTCTGCTGCAAATGATGCACATGTATTAAATTGAGAAGCTTATTTTCCTTTTAAAGCCCCCCCCACGGTAGATGAAGATGACTAGATTGTTCGTATGTATTTGGCTTTTGTTATTGTTTATTTCTGTTCATGCACAGGATTTCTCTAATAAAGGAAAGGAATTTTGGATTGCATATCCAGCGCATATTGATGCAACTTCATCCAGAATGGCTCTTTATATTTCATCCACAGAAAACACTACTGGGGAAGTGCAATTAGATGGAAAAGTTATACCATTTACTGTTACTGCAAATCAAGCTACAACTGTTCAAATATCACCAATAGCTTATAATATTTATAATGCTCAATCTGACGGTATTGGAATTGGGAAAGGGATTAAAGTAGTTTCCTTAAAGCCTGTTGTTGTTTATGCGCATATTTTAAATGCAGCCCGTTCAGGTTCTACATTGGTTTTTCCTACCAATGTGTTGGGGAAAGAATATATCTCACTAAACTTTACCCAATCCTCAACAAATAATGCAAGAAGCCAAATTACTGTTGTAGCAACAGAAGATAATACAGTAATAGAATTAAATTTAAAAGCACAAAGCTCTAGTACTCCTGTAAGGGCAGCTAACGCGCCATATCAAATTAATTTAAGTAAGGAGATATTTATCAAGTGCAAGCTACTCAGGACTTAACTGGTTCAACTATAAAAAGTGTTTCTACAAGTTCTACAAGTTGTAAACCAATTGCAGTTTTTACTGGAAGTACTTGGACTGCTTTTGATTGTGGCTCAAATAATGGGGGAGATAACCTATATCAACAAGTGTTTCCTTCCAAAGCTTGGGGTAGAAATTATATAACTGCGCCCTTTGCAAATAGGTTGTATGATATTTATAGAATCATAGTAAAAGATCCAAGCACCATTGTTAATTTTAATGGAACCAATTTAAACCCTGCTTCATTAATTGCAAATAGCTATTATGAATTTAAAAATAACCAAGCAAATATCATTAGTTCAGACAAGCCCATTTTAGTTGTGCAATACATGACAACAATGTCGTGCGATACCAGAAATTTACCTAATTCAGTATTGTATCCTGGCGACCCTGAAATAGTAACTATAAATCCATTAGAACAAACAATTAATAACGTTTCGGTAGTTTCTGCAAGAAGAGATTTAACACCTCCAAATACAAATATTACTGCACATTATTTGAATGTGATAATGAAAACCAATAATACTAGTAGTTTAAAAATTGATGGTGTAGCTCCCATTTCTCAATGGACAAATATTGCTGGGTCAACATATTCTTATTTACAAGAAAATGTTACTGGTAGTACGCAATCAAACGTAAGTCATAATATAAAGGCGGATAGTGGATTTATAGCAGTTGCCTATGGAATGGGAAATGTAGAAAGCTATGGATACAATGCAGGAACAAATATTGTAGACTTAAATCCTCCATTAACTATACAGAATGAATTTTCTGCTAGCAATGTTTCTTACTCTGCTACCTGTAGCAATACCCCTTTTAAAATAAATTTATCTTTAACCTATCAACCTACTAAAATTGTAGTAGATTTTTATTCTGCTGCTAATCTAATAGGAACTTCATTATATTCTTATGATCCAACTGGTCCGGATTCAACTTACACATCAAATGGCAAAATCTACTATTTATACAGGGTGCCTCAAACATATAAGTTTTTAAGTAATGGTAATTACCCTGTAAAAATAACAACAACTAGTGCAGTTGCTCAATCAGATGGGTGTAGTAATAATGACCAACAAGAGATTACGGATAATGTTATTGTAAATGCCCCTCCAACTGCTGATTTTAAAATTGAATCGAATGGCTGTATTAATAATGCTATTGCTTTAACAGATTTATCGGATGGAACAGGCAGACCCATAGTTCGTTGGCTATGGGAATTCAGTGATGGAACTACATCTGCTGTACAAAATCCAGTAAAAACTTTTACAACAGCCAATAATTATACAGCAAAATTGACTAGTATAACCGATTTTGGATGTATTGCACAAGTTCCAAAGCTAATCAATGTTTCAGCCAAACCAATAGCAGGTTTTGCCGTACCTGCAACCCGTTGTTTAAATAGTAATATTATATTTACAGATGCATCTAGTGTTGCACCAGGAACTGCTTCAAATACCATTGCACATTGGAGATGGGATTTAGATAATGGGGCAGGAGTAGTTGCTACAACAAATAATGCTGCTCAAAACTTTACTTACACATCTTGGGGAAATAAAAACGTGTACTTAGTTACAGAATCCAATACAGGATGTATTAGTGATACATTTCGTATTGCTGGGTTTAAAATTAATCCTTTACCCGAAGTAGGATTTATATTGCCAGAAGTATGTTTGAGTGATGCATTTGCTCCTTTTACTGATACTTCCAAAATTGCTGATGGATCTAAAGCAGGGTTTATTTATTCATGGATTTTTGATGATGGAATTTCTTCAGTTTCTTCCGTTAAGAGACCAGTTCCTTTAACTGAAACAATTGCAAATCCAAATCCTAGTTATAAAGATTTTGGTAATTATATTGTATCCCTTAAAATTACTTCTAACGCCGGATGTATAGATTCTATAGCAAAGCCATTTAAAGTAAATGGAAGTACTCCAATACCAAAATTCGAAGTACAAAATATAGTAAATGCTACTCCATTGTGTAGCAATGATTCTATCAGAATCATCAATCAATCTAAAGTAAATTTTGGGGAAGTAACCCGATTGGATATTTATTGGGATACTGTAAACTATTCTACAGTTAGAGTTCGGGATGAAAGCCCAGCTGAAAATAAAGTGTATAGTTATAGATACCCGTTATTTGCATCAGCAGCTAGCCCTGCATTTAATCCTATGAAAATTAGTATTGTTGCTTATTCAGGTCAATCACCTACTTGTATCAGAAGCGTAAATACAATTATTAATTTATCTAACAGTCCTAAAGCTACATTTTCCGACATACGTGATATATGTAATGACGCTGCGCCAAGGCAAATCAATCAAGGTAGTTTTGTTTCTGCAATGGCTGCTACACAAACCTATTCTGGTAAGGGTATTGATGCCACTGGTTTATTTAATCCTGCTACAATGGGGGTGGGAACTGATCAATTAAAATACCTAGTACAAAATGCTAATGGATGTAAAGATTCAGCAATTCAGCCCATTACTGTTTGGCCATCTCCTGTTGCAAACTGGAATGTGCAAGCTACTGTTTGTGAAAAAAATGACCTCACATTTACCGATCTCTCTGTTCCTAATTTCAGCAATATTGTTTCGCGCAATTGGATTTTTGGAGACGGTACCACACAAACCAATACAACGGCCAATTCGTTCACCAAAAAATATGCAAGTGCACAAAACTATACGGCCAGTTTACAAGTAATAACAGACAGTGGTTGTAAAAGCACAATTAATCAGCAAGTAATTAAAGTTAATCCCTTGCCGATTGTAAACTTTAGTTTGCCTAGTATTTGTTTGCCAGATGGACGAGGTAAATTTAATAATCAATCTTCCATTGCGGATGGTTCAGAAGCTTTGTTTAGTTATCAATGGAATTTTAATGATCCCAATGATCCTTCTGGCTCTACACTTAAAGAGCCAACGCATAAATACATTGCACTAGGCCCTTATACTACCCAATTAAAAATTACTTCTAAAGAAGGATGCGTTGATTCACTATCTCGTAGGGTTACCACTATTTATCCTTGGCCTAAGGCGGCTTTTTCTTCAACCCCCAACGAAATCTGTTTAGGAGACAATATTCAGTTCAACGATTTGGGAAATGGAATTAGTAGCAATCCTGTTATCTGGAATTGGGATTTAGCCAACGGGAATAGTTCAAACTTGCAAAATCCTAATAAGCGATTTACAGATTCTGGAACATTTACTATTCAGTACTATTTTTTAAATGCACAGGGCTGTGTGAGTGATACCGTATCCAAACAAATTGTTGTGCATCCTTATCCTAAACTAACACTAGGCCCGAAAATTAATGTGTTAGAAGGTGGAAATTCACCAATCAAGCCGCAATATAAGTATGGAACGAATCTTAGTTATTTATGGACACCATCAACCTATTTAAATAATGATACAGATTCTATACCTATTACTTCTCCTTTAGCAGATATTACTTATGAATTGAGGCTTACGGGAATTGGAGGTTGTAGTGTTACTGATCAAATATTGATTAAAGTATTGTTGAGTCCTGTTGTTCCAAATGCTTTTTCGCCTAATGGAGATGGCATTAATGATCGTTGGAGCATTCTATATTTAGAAAGCTATCCTGGTGCAACGGTAGATGTATATGACAGATACGGTCAGGTAGTTTTTAGTAGTGTAGGGTATTCTGTTGATTGGGATGGAACCATTAAAGGA
>VIKJ01000046.1:22025-25850 GCA_008080615.1 Chitinophagaceae bacterium
GGAAAGAATTTACCTATAGGAACGTATTATTATATTATCAATCCAAAAAACGGGCGTAAAATTGTAAACGGTTCTGTAACAATAATAAGATAAGTGATGAGGGGAAGACTTTTGATTTTATGTTTCTTTGTTTCTGTTGGGTTGGCAGCTCAGCAAAGGCCTTATTATACGCAGTATATAATGAATAACTATATCATTAACCCTGCAGTTGCTGGAATTGAAAACTATACCGATATTAAAGCGAGTCATCGGATGCAATGGGTAGGTATACAGGATGCGCCAGTAACTACTTATTTAACTATACATGGCCCTTTAAAAAAATCTGCATACGAACGAGAATCAGCAACTAGTTTTAGGGCAAGGGGTGAGAATCCACGAGGAACTGCTTATTGGAGAGATTACCAATCGGTTGAACCGCATGGGGGAGTAGGGTTTACAATGATCAATGATAGAACGGGTCCACTCAATCGTTTTGCTGCTTATGGAACCTATGCATATCATTTGGGTATTTCTCCCCATACCAATTTGTCGGCTGGAATTTCTGCAGGGTTCACCAATATGAGTTTGGATGCTTCTAAATTGAATTTTGGAACCGTTAATGTTGATCCGGCGGTTGCGGGAAGCGGTACGTTGAATAGAATCAAACCAGATATTAGTGCAGGTCTATGGTTGTATTCAAATAATTATTTTGTTGGGCTTTCTGCGCAGCAAATTGTGCCTCAAAATATTAGTTTCTCCGATAATTCAGTATCGCTTACACAAGGGAAGCTCATTCCTCATTTATTTTTAAGTGCAGGTTATCGAATGCAAGTGTCTGATGATGTTTCCTTCTTACCTTCTGCTTTAATACGATATGTAAGTCCTTTACCATTGGGAATAGACTTGAATGCTAAATTTCAATACCAAGATATACTTTGGCTAGGAGCATCTTATCGATATAATGATGGGTTTGCAGCCATGATGGGTTTTAACCTAAACAATACCATCAATATTGGTTATTCTTACGATTTACAAACCTCAAAAATTAATACGGTAAGTAAAGGAACCCACGAATTATTAATTGGCTTTATGCTAGGAAATAAATGGGGTGATTGGTGCCCCAGGAATCTTTGGTAAAACTATACCTGTTTTAACATCCAAATATCACAACCATTGTGACCGCTATTGCCCATTGGCCCTTTTAAATAAGAGAAGCCAAATTGTTCATATACTGCAACTGCTTTGTTAAGTTCGGGCATGGTTTCTAAGTACACTTGTTCAAAGCCTTTTGTTTTAGCAACTGAAAGGCAATGGTCAATCATTTTTCTTCCCAAACCCAATCCCCTGGCTTCTTTGCTGAGATACATTTTTACTAGTTCGCAAGTATTGGTTGGTAATCCATCAGTAGGGTAGATGCCTGCGCCACCAACAATCACTCCATTTTTTAGAGCAATAAAATAAGCACTCATTTTTTCATTGGTAAACAGTTCATATAAATGATCTGTACTCTCATCAAAAAAAACGGTACCTGGTTTATTTGCACCAAATTCAGTTAGTGCCGTACGAATAATATTGGCAATAAAAGGATTGTCAGCTGGCTCAATTGGTCTTATTTCAATTCCTTCCATCCGCTTATTTTCTAAACTGTTTAAATGCATTAATGAGACCGTTGGTAGAGCTATCGTGATCGGTAACTTTTTCTTCGCTCAATAATTCGGGCAAAATTTTGTTGGCCATTTGTTTGCCCAATTCTACACCCCATTGATCAAAACTATAAATATTCCAAATTACCCCTTGTACAAAAATTTTATGCTCATACAAAGCAATCAACATACCTAAAGAATGTGGATAATAGAATTAGTAGGTTTATTACCACCAAATACTTTAAAGGGAGTCAATGTTTTTATTTCATCATCCGATTTATTCAATTTCATTCCCTCCACTTTTACTTCATTCTCCGATTTTCCATTCATCAAAGCTTCTGTTTGAGCAAAGAAATTACTCATGAGTTTGGAATGATGATCACCCAATGGGTTATGACTTATAGCAGGTGCAATAAAGTCGCAAGGAATCATCAAAGTTCCCTGATGAATCAATTGATAAAAAGCATGTTGCCCATTGGTGCCAGGTTCGCCCCAAATAACTGGGCCGGTAGTATAGTTTACTGGATTTCCATTTCTGTCTACACTTTTACCATTGCTTTCCATATTTCCTTGTTGAAAATAAGCGGCAAAACGGTGCATATATTGATCGTAAGGAAGAATGGCTTCACTTTGGGCACCAAAAAAATTAGTATACCAAATACCAATCAATGCCATTAATACAGGGATATTTTTATCGAATTTTTCTTTGCGAAAATGTTCATCTGCAACTGAAGCGCCTTTTAATAATTGATCAAAATGATCATATCCAATTGTAAGGGCTATAGATAATCCAATAGCACTCCACAAAGAATATCTTCCTCCAACCCAATCCCAAAACTCAAACATATTGGCTTTGTCAATACCAAATTCGGTAACCGATTTTTCATTGGTACTTAATGCAGCAAAATGTTTAGCAATATGTTTTTCATCTACAGCATATTCTAAAAACCAAGCCCTTGCTGTATGTGCATTGGTCATGGTTTCTTGCGTGGTAAACGTTTTAGACGCAATCAAGAAAAGGGTTTCTTCGGGATTGATTTTTTTTAATGTTTCTGCAATATGCGTTCCATCAATATTGCTTACAAAAAATGGTTGAATATCTTTTACCCAAAATGGTTTAAGGGCTTCTGTTACCATTACTGGCCCAAGGTCACTTCCACCAATACCAATATTAACGATGTACTTTATTTTTTTTCCAGTGTATCCCTTCCAAGTGCCGCTATGAATTTGTTCACAGAACTTTTTCATTTGGTTTTGAACCTTGTTGATTTTGGGCATAATATCTTTACCATCTACCAAAATAGGAGTGTCTGAGAAATTTCTCAAAGCCGTATGTAATACAGATCGCTGCTCTGTTTCATTGATTTTAATGCCAGCAAAAAGATGATGAATAGCATCATGTAATTTGCATTCTTCTGCTAGCTGTAATAGGAGTTGTAAGGTTTTTGGGTTGATGATATTTTTTGAATAATCAAAAACCAACTGATCGAGGCATAGAGAAAAATGTTGAAACCTTTCCTTATCTGCAGCAAATAAATCGCGCATATGCTTGCGACTCATTTCATCTTCATAATGCTTCTTTAATAAAAACCAAGCTTGCGTATTCGTAGGGTTAATTCTAGGTAACATATTCTTTATTAAAAGCGGTAATTTTTTTTGGAAGGCAAAGATACCTATAAAGACTCAATTACCCCAATGGTTTGCGCTACCATATCTTTACTAATATCTAAGTGCAAAACAATTCGTACAATTGTAGGTGCCATTGCAATTGTTTGAATGTTTTTTTCTAAAAGGGTTTGTACCAATTCTTTTGCAGTAAATCTTCCCCCCACTTTAAATATGATGATATTGGTTTCTACCGGATAAATGTCTTCAACAAAATCTTTTTCTTTTAAAGCTGCTGCAATTTGTTTTGCATGTAAATGATCTTCAGCTAATCGTTCTACCTGATGTTGTAAACCATATAAAGCACCTGCAGCAATAAAACCTGCCTGACGCATTCCTCCGCCCATTACTTTGCGAACTCTGCGAGCCTTATTAATAAAATCGGAAGATCCCAATAAAACACTACCAACCGGTGCACCAATGCCCTTACTTAAGCATACAGAAACCGAATCGAATGTTTGGCCATATAAACTTGGGCTTTCATTTTTGGCAACGATGGCATTAAAAACCCTAGCACCATCTAGATGCAGCTTTAACT
>VIKJ01000047.1 GCA_008080615.1 Chitinophagaceae bacterium
ACAGACTCGTATACAATATACTCTCCTGCTTGCAACTCAAAGCTTTCATTTGCTGAAAACTGAAATGTTAATCCGCTAAATATATTCTTAAATGTTCCTTTTAACCAAGGGTGATTCACATCAATGCATAATCTTCCTTTATCAGAAACATTCAAAATTACCAAAACAACAGCGGCTTCTTTTTTTCTTAAGAACGCCATTAATTCATTGTTATGCGTACTTGGCAATACAAAGGTTTCTCCGATTGTTATTGCGAGATTTTTTTTTCTTAACTCAGCCAATATTGTATAAAAATCGTGTAGATCAGCAGGGGTATTCCATTCTATTAAATCTTTATCAAAAAATTGTAGCCGTTTTTGATTCATGATTTCCTGCCCGCTATAAATGAGTGGCATACCAGCCCATGTAAAAGAAAATACGGCCCATGCTTTGGCAGCTATCCCATACTTTTCCCATTCAGTTCCATTCCAACTATTTTCATCGTGATTAGAAGTAAAAAATAATTTGATAGCACCGGATGGATATTGAGTGTATGCATGCAATACATTTCTTATATCATGTAAAGTTGCATCTCCTTTTACATGCCTGCCTGTTTCATGCATCCACCACCAGGCATAGGTTACATCAAAAGCTTGGTGGTGGTACCAAATGCGCCATATCACATCTAAAGCCATCAATATCACATTCGGTTACCCAAAATCGCATGGCGTCAATGAGTGCTGTGCGCATTTGGGGCACATCAAAATTCAAATCAATTACATCATGCCATCCATTTTTTTCTGTGAAATTTCCTGCTTCATCTTTCATCATCCAATCGGGATGCTCAATAGTCCAATGGTGATCCCAGCCAGTATGATTGGCAACCCAGTCTATAATAATTTTAAATCCTAGTTGATGCGCCTCTGTAACCAATTGCTTAAAATCATCGAGTGTTCCAAATTCTGGATTAATGCTAGTATAACTGCTAGATGCATAATAGCTACCCAATGTACCCTGCCTTACTTTTTTACTAATAGGCGTAATAGGCATCAACCACAAAAGGGTCACTCCCATTTCCTTTAAACGAGGTAAATGTTTTGCAAAAGCCTTGAAAGTACCTTCCTGGGTGTATTGTCTGATATTTACTTCATACATAGTAGCATCTTTTGCCCATGCTACAGTTGAAAATTCTGTGCTCATTTCAATTAAATATATAGAGGAAGATAAGGCATTATCTTTTGAAAAATGAGAAACACCAACCTAGCAGAACTACTACCAATGCTCCGGCAACATTCAACCACAAAAAACCCAAGCCAATAATTTCATATTTATCTAATAGAAACAACGCAATTACGATACATTCTCCAATTACCGCTGCCCAAAAAACAGCATCACTTTGAATTTTTTTACAATAAAAAGCAACTAAAAAAATACCTAAGATTACCCCATAAAATAAAGACCCTAACACATTAACAGCCTCAATTAAACTGCCCATTCCTGTTGCAAACTCAGCAGTAATGATGCAAAATATTCCCCAACCTAATGTGTAATACTTAGATATAGTATATTCTTGCTTTTCTTTTATTTCTGCAGGTAAATTAGACTCCTTACTAAACCTACAATGAAAATCGATCATTGTACAGGATGCCAGTGAATTCAACGCAGCAGCAATAGATCCCCAAGCAGCCAAGAATATGATGGCAATCAATAAACCTACTAAACCCTTGGGTAAAAAATCTACTACAAAGCGTAAAAATATATAGTTGGTATCATTGGTATCGCCACCTGGCACTGCTTTTTTTAAAACCGCTTTATATGATTGTTTAATTTTATTTAAGTCTGCAGATCCTTTAGCTAAGCTGTCTTTATAATTGTCAGTTTGTTTAATGATAAATAATTGGCTATTGGCCTGCTGAACAAATTGCTTATCATTAAACTGTTGTTGAATAGCTAATAATGAATCACGATAAGGGGTTTGCATTGCTTTTTGTTCAACCGCCTTATTAAAGAAAACCGGAGCCGGGTTAAATTGATAAAAAGTAAATAGCAATACCCCCAATAATAAAATGAAAAACTGCATGGGCACTTTAACCAATCCATTCATTAATAAGCCAAGCCTGCTTTCTGTGGTATCTTTTGCAGTTAAATATCTTCCTACCTGCGATTGATCTGTTCCAAAATAAGACAATGCTAAAAAAAAGCCCCCAATCACCCCACTAATCAAATTGTATCGATCTTTCCAATCAAATCCGTTCTCATTAAAGCCCGTAGTGATAATATTCATTTTACCGGATGCTCCACTGATAGCTAAGGCATCGGAAAATCCAATATTGGCGGGCAAATGGGATACAATTAAATAGCCTGCAATAAACATTCCAACAAAAATAATTCCCAATTGAAGCTGTTGTGTATATGCAACCGCTTTAGCTCCACCACTAACTGTATAAACAATCAATAAGCCCCCCATTACAATATTGGTGTAAAATATGTCCCAACCCATTAATGAAGACAAAATAATAGAGGGCGCATAAATACTAATACCTGTAGATAATCCTCTAGAAATTAAAAACAAGGATGAAGTGAATACCCTCGTTTTTAAATCGAATCGTTGTTCTAAAAATTCGTAAGCCGTAAATACTTTTAACTTGCTAAACAAGGGAACAAAAGTTACACAGAGAATCACCATTGCAATGGGTAATCCAAAATAATATTGCACAAAACGCATTCCATCTGTGAAAGCTTGGCCAGGTGCAGACAAAAAAGTGATTGCACTTGCCTGAGTACCCATAATACTTAAAAGCACCAAGTACCAAGGCATACTTCTATTACTTAAAAAGTATCCTTCTAAATTTTTGCTGGTTCTACTTTTATAAAGTCCATAAGCAACAATGGCTACCAGCGTAAATATTAATACAAACCAGTCTAGTTTGCTCATGTAAAATGTTTAGTAAGCCAGAAAAAAAATAAAATGAGTGCCCCCAAAAAGATCAGTATAAATACATACCAATTTTTCCAACTACCCAATAAAGGTATTTTCTTATCCATTTATTTAGATTTAGAACCCATGATACCTCCGCCTAATAAACCCAAAACCAATCCAATGATCAGCCCTATTTTTACATTTTTTATAAAAAACCCGATCCCGACTCCTATTAATACAATTGTAAGAAACCCCATTTTTTTTCTTTGTTTCATCCTAATTATTTTGAAGCAGGCATCCCAATAATATTGGCCAGTAAACGATAAGAACCACTTACACCAGCTGGCAATTGGCGAAATAATACTAGACTAATATAAGTGATATTTCCTTTTCCGTATTTAGCAGTAATTAAACTACCGTTGGTTTGTTTTTCGCCAGTATCATTCATGCCCAAAATAGCTTCGTAAGGTGCGGCAATCGGTTCTGCCTGATAGGTACTCCTTTCTTGTACCCAACCCTCAAAATCGTTGCTATTAATTGCGTTAGGGGTATTTAAAAAAGGATGGTTAGGCAATAGGAAATTCACTTTGGCATTTTCTTCCGTTACCCGAATACCACTCATTGAGAAGGGGTAAGGACCTACTTTTACTTTTTTCAACCCCACTTGATTGCTTTTTAAATATTGTACAATTAAATGACCCCCATTTTGTACAAAACGATTTAGCACATCATTCTTGGTAGTAAGCCATTCATAAATATTAAAGGCCCTGATACCTACTATGATAACATCATAGTTTTTTAAAGTTGCATCGGTTATATCCATTTCGCGGAGATAATTAATGGAGTATCCCAATTGTTCTAAAGCCTCTGGCACTAAATCACCCGCACCAATAATATAAGCAACACGCTTAGGAACAGTTACAATTTTATCTTTCACCACTGTAACCATGTCTTTATAGAAATAGTTGATGGATGGAATATGATCGTATTTAATTGTTTTTAAATAATGCGAATAAGCATATTTTTTATCGGCAATGGAATAAGATACTTCTGCAGAAAGTTTGGAAGGAATTTTATTTGCAAATATTTTCTTTAGCTCCAGTGGATAGGTATATAGCCCGCCTGCTTCTACATTCATCACGGTATCTGTAGAAAAAATGGGGGCTTCACCATCTAAAATGCGAATGGTTAATGATAATGCGTTGGCACTAAAATTGGTTTTGTATTGTAATAATAGGGATGAGACTGGCTGCTGTTCTTTTTTGGTTGATACCACATTTGCTAAAACCACATCTTTATTTAAAGAAATAACAATGGGTGCAATTACATTTAATGGTTGATATACTTCTCCACGAACAGGATCTACATATTTGTATTGCACAGGCCTTTCAACCATAAAACTAATTCCACTCATACTAAATACAAAGCGGGCCGTAAATGCGGGATCAGATTCTGCCTTACCTACTTGTTGAAAATCATCTACAGAAAAATTTCCGATATCTACCAATGGTTTAGCCAACCAATATGGTTGTGAGAATCGCTTACCTGGTGCAACAGTAAAAGATTTAACGATAGACCAATTGGCATTTTGAGCAGGTCGTACTTGTAAACTTGTATCAAAGGATTTTTCAGCTGAGGTATTTAATAATATTTGATCTAGCTGAATATTTACATTGTTCCGCTTATTTACAAATAAGGATACAGCCAATTTTTCACCAGGCACTGCATATTCCACATCTGTTGTAGCTTCAGCAAAAATGCCACTACAAGCAATAATCAATTCTTCAATTTCTGCTTTCTTTTGGTACCACCAAGTGCCTTTATAACTAATGCGTTGAACCAATTTATACAATTCAACAAGTGGCTCCACAGATTTACCCGGATTTTCAAAATCGAATGATTTTATCAACTCATTAATGGAGGTTTGAATAGTTAATCCATCGTTTGGAATTCTCGTCCAATTCGTAACAACCCCATCCATCAAATCGTTCTTTGCAGTATCACCTCCAAGGCTTACAAAATATTCATATAAAGGCCCCTTACGTCTAGGCCTACCTTCTCCCTGACTCTTGTGCATACTCCTTGCTTCTCCACCAATCTCACCATAACTTTTACCCAATAAAGCATTATAAATACCTGCATCAATTTTCAATTGATTTTCATTGGTAGTATTGGCACCTCCAAAATTAAATGTGTTCCACAAGAGTCGCTTTGCTTGCCAAGGTTCTACACCCAATGCTAGTTGCTCGGGAAAACGTTTAGGATCTGCTGCTGCTACAAAAGCTTCTTGAGATAAAATGGCCGATGAGGAGTGATTACCATGACCAGCTCTTGCATCACCAGGAAAACGATTGATAATAATATCTGGTTGAAATTTCCTAATTACCCAAACAATATCAGCCAGTACTTTTTGCCTATTCCAAAAACGCAAAGTTTCATCTGAAGTTTTGCTAAACCCAAATTCATAAGCACTAGAAAAATATTGTTCTGCACCATCCATTCTTCTGGCAGCCAATAATTCTTGTGTTCTGATTAATCCTAATTCTACACCCTGCTCACTCCCAATCAGGTTTTGCCCGCCATCACCTCGTGTAAGACTTAGATATGCAGTACGATAATTTTTTTCCTTTGCTAAATAGGGTAAGAAACTATTGTTCTCGTCATCTGGATGAGCCGCTATATACAACACACTGCCCAGTACATTCAATTTTTTTAATTGAGCATATATTTCTGTACTGGTTTTTGAAGCAGGCATTTGAGCATTCGATGAAGCATTACCTAAACAAACAAAAACAAGCAATAAAAAAGTATAGAAAAATTGATTGGAATGCGAATAAAACTGCCACCTAAATTTGTTCATCATATTTATAATAACCATGAAAATTGTATTTATCGTTCAGTGATGCGATAAAAATACTTATAAGATGGTTATTGCCACCTAAAATAATCTTAACGGTTAAATGAGCTGTTTAATGCGCTAAATACTGCTGAATTTTCTCATGAATAGCCTTACTGAGCGGCACATTAGGCATTCTAAGGTAGTTTTCAATCAATCCTTGCTCTACCATAAATGCCTTTACCCCAGCTGGATTGTTTTCTACAAACATCAGATCATAGGCCTCCATTAATTGGTCATTGAGTTGCTTAGCAGCAGTAAAATTTTGTGATAAACAATGCCTTACCATATCTCCAAATGTTTGAGGGAATGCATTTGCGGCAACACTAATTACCCCTTCCATACCACAAGCCAATTGAGGAAGGGCTAATGCGTCATCTCCACTAACCACTAAAAAATGAGCTGGCTTATCACGCAAAATTTGCATGCATTGACCCATATCTCCGCTGGCTTCTTTTATGCCTATAATTTGTTCAACCTCATTGGCCAAACGCAATGTTGTATTGGCCAACATATTTCTTCCTGTTCTTCCAGGTACATTGTATAATAAAATGGGTTTAGGCGACTCTGCAGCAACCATTTTATAATGCTGAAAAATACCTTCTTGAGAAGGCTTATTATAATAAGGTGAAGCGCTTAAGATTGCAGCAGCTTTATCTAAAGGAAAATGATGCAGGTCATGAATCAAATCTGCTGTATCATTTCCACCTATCCCAACTACAATAGGAACACGGTTGGCTACTTTTTCGTAGGTGTAATTTAAGATATCTACCTTCTCTGGATTAGATAATACGGGTGTTTCACCAGTAGTACCTAAACTAACTAAATACTCTACCCCACCATTGATCATGGCATCAATTACTTTACCCAGGGCATTAAAATCAATTGCATTATCTTTTGTAAACGGAGTAATCAATGCCACCCCTGTTCCTCTTAACTTTTGCTGAATTAACATATAAGCACTTTAAATTTAATCGAATACTATGCAGGCACTTCTTCCCAAAAACCCATTTTACCATACTTTTCAATACGATCATTGATTCTTTCTGCAGGTGCTTTATGCTTTACTTCGTTTAAGGCTTTAAGTATATAACTCTTTAAAATATCTGCTGCATCTTGATAATCCCAATGTGCTCCACCAATTGGCTCATGCACTATTTCATCAACTAGTCCAAATCCTTTCATGTCTTTGGCAGTAAGCTTTAACTGTTCTGCAGCAGTTTCTTTTTTATCCCAACTACGCCATAAAATAGAACTACAACTTTCTGGAGAAATAACGGTATACCAAGTGTTTTCCATCATTAATACTTTATCTCCCACACCAATGCCCAATGCTCCTCCACTTGCTCCCTCACCAATAATTACAATAACTACCGGTACTTTTAAACGGATCATTTCATAAATATTACGTGCAATGGCTTCCCCTTGTCCACGTTCTTCTGCTTCTAACCCAGGAAAAGCTCCTGGAGTATCAATTAAGGCAATCACTGGTTTATTAAACTTTTCTGCCAATCGCATTAAACGCAGCGCCTTTCTATACCCTTCGGGATTAGCCATACCAAAATTCCGCAACTGTCGCATTTTGGTGTTTACGCCTTTTTGCTGGCCCAATATCATTACGGTTTCTCCATCTATTTGGGCAAAGCCTCCAACCATGGCCTTATCATCTTTTACATTTCTATCACCATGCAGCTCAACAAAATTGGTACACATTTTTTCTATATACTTTAAAGTATATGGACGGTCTGGATGTCGGCTTAGCTGAACCCTTTGCCAAGGAGTCAATTGCTCTGTAATTTCCTTTCGCTTATCTAATATAGAATCCTCTAATTGTTTTAGTGTAGCATTGTAATCTATCTTGGGATTTTTTTCTGCTAATTTTTTTGTATCATCTATTTGCTCGTATAAGTCTTTGATAGGTTTCTCAAAATCTAAAAATTGTCTGTTGGGGTATTGAGGCATTTTGATTGATTAAGTAGGTAAAAATAAGGATTGCTTTTTTTTTCGAAAAGATTTGTTTAAAAAAGGCATTTCCCCTTATCTTTGCCGTCCCGAAAATGACCTGAAAGGGTAAAAAAGGGTACGGATCGGTAGTTCAGTTGGTTAGAATGCCGCCCTGTCACGGTCCCGAGTACTCGGGACGGGTTCGAGTTTGGAAAGTTAAGTAGTTCTTTATGTTTTACGTTTATTTGCTTCAATCGGATGTAGATTCCTCCTATTATGTAGGATTTACAGAAAATCTTGAACAAAGGCTAAAACAGCATAATAATGGAGGTTCTAAATACACCAGTAGAAAAATTCCTTGGAAATTGGTTTATTTTGAACAATTTATTTTAAAATCTGAAGCTTTGAAGAGAGAGTTATTTCTTAAAAAGCAGCGAAATAAAGCTTTTTACCAAAGTTTGGTAGAAACTAAGGATCGGTAGTTCAGTTGGTTAGAATGCCGCCCTGTCACGGCGGAGGTCGCGGGTTCGAGTCCCGTCCGGTCCGCAACTGAAAGTAAATGCCTTGTAAACTAAAAATTTATGAGGCATTTTTTATTTTTGGTACACGCTTTAACTCAGTATGTTTATGAATAAGCTAGCACTTTTTTTACTGTTGTTCATAATTTCAAAGTCTTTATTGGCCCAAACTGATACCATCCCATATGCTACAGTTTACATTTATAGGGAAAGTGAATTACAAGGCCCTTTAAAAGACCTTGGATTAATATTAAACTCAAAAACAATTCACAACTATACTTTTGGTAAGATTGAGCAAAACTCAAAAATGTACTTTAAAATTTATAAATGGAAGAGCAATAAAACTAAATATTAAGTTCGGAGAATCTTATTTCATTAAAGTTGGGCTTCAATATGGTCGCACTATTTCAAGACCAACTATTCAGCAAATCTCAAAAAAACAAGCTGTTTTCGATATGGAACGTATTGAAAATATAGTTAGTGCTTTTGAACAATAAAGCCCATCACTATCTGGTTTTTATAAACCTAATTCCGTTTAAGTTGGTTCCATTGTTGATCTTAATAAAGTATACACCAGGGGCTATATCAGCAATATTCATTGCATAAATAGCATTGTTACTAATGCCCTTTTTGAGCATTTTCCCCTCTGCACTTAATAAATAAATTTCATTTGTTTTACCAGCAGTTAACCCAATAATTTGTAACAGACTATTGGCAGGGTTGGGAAATAATTTAATAGAATCAGTTACAACAGCAGCCGCATTCCTAACCCTTTTTCCTACAACAAATACAGGTGTTTCAGTTGCATTGATTGTTATGGCACCTTGGTTGGTTTTTAATTTCATAACAGTCATCGAATCTGATCCCACTGTTGGAATATAAATAATAGCTGAATCCGCATTGTTTAAATCAATGGTGCAATTAGCCGTTCTACCAACTTCATCGGGCACATATACCACATGCATCAATGAAGTATCATTTAAAACATATTGGTCAACTACAGGATCAGAACTAACTGATTGCTTAAAACTGTATTGGGCAAATTTTTGTACCACTTGCCGTATAAAATCTGCGGCAGGCCTGCGTGTATGGTTTTCATTGATCAATCCACTAGTAGCATATAATCCACCAAAATCGGGCGTGTCATCATGCAATTGATAAAAAAACAACCGTTGCACCCCATTTCTAGCGTACAACAGGGAAGTACGCAAAATCCAATCGGCCTGTGTTATTAATGCTGATTTGTTACCGATAGCGATGGCTTTATTGGGACTTCCTTGGTTTATGTCATA
>VIKJ01000048.1:0-13476 GCA_008080615.1 Chitinophagaceae bacterium
GATATTTGGGGAGCAGCAGGAACGCCTATTTTTTGCCCTATCGATGGAGTGGTTCACAGCTTTGCATTCAACAATGCATTTGGAGATTATGGTGCAACCATTATTTTACAACATCAACTCAAGGGAATTGAATTTTATACTTTGTATGGTCACTTATCTCTACATGATATAAATGGTTTACAAGAAGGTGAACCAATTCAAGCAGGAAAGGAGTTTGCCCATTTTGGTATACCCGAAGAAAATGGCTTTTGGCCACCGCATTTACATTTTCAAGTGATGTTAGATATGGAAAGTAAAAAAGGAGATTATCCAGGTGTTTGTTCCTTATCTACAAGAGCCCATTATTTAAATAATTGTCCTGATCCAGATGCTATACTTAAGTTGATGCAGTATGCAAAAAAATAATTAAGCAACAATTTGTTTGCCGCTTAAATTTTTCCTGATAAGATCAATTGATTTCTTTTTTGATTGCTCAATGCATGTGCAATCATACTTGCTGCAATGGCCGATGCTTCTACTGGTTGATAATTTTTTAAAGGGCCCAACATGAGTGGGGCAATCATTTTAGAAATAGCAATGCCTATTTTTTCTCCCATTCTTTCTTCTTTTCTATTGCCCATAATAAAAGAAGGTCTAAAAATATACAATGATTCAAAGCCAATAGCTTCCAATCCTACTTCCATCAAGCCCTTGGTTTTACTATAAAAAATGGAAGACGAAGCGCTTGCTCCCATAGCACTCACTACTAAAAATTGTGTACTTCCTGCTTTATGTTGTAAGGCGGCAATTTTAAGGGGATAGTGTAAGTCTACTTTTTCAAAAGCTTCTTTTGTTTTAGCTATTTTAATGGTTGTTCCTAAACAGCAAAAAACATCATCAGCTTCAACGGCGGTTTCTATGGTATCGTAATAAATGATTTGTTCAACCAATTTTGGATGTATTTGATTGGTAGATTTTCTAACATATATGATCACTTTTTTATAGTCCTCAGATTGGAGCAATAAATTAAGTAATAAGCTTCCTGTTAATCCGGTTGCACCCAACAATAAGGCAGTTCTTTGCATCATTTATAAAATTTATACAAAGATAGGACTGCATTTTTTGTACTTTCGATGTTATATGGCCAACGATCATCTTCACGATAATATCAATCAGCTCAATCCTGCAGATAAGGAGTTTGAGAATGCGATTAGGCCAAGCCAGATTGACGATTTTTCTGGCCAACCCCAATTGATAGAAAATTTGGTCATATTTATCAAAGCAGCCAAGCTGCGTGGAGAAGCATTGGATCATATTTTATTTCATGGTCCTCCGGGATTGGGTAAAACCACTCTTAGCCGAATCGTTGCCAATGAATTGGGTGTGAACATCAAAGAAACATCTGGGCCAGTAATAGAAAAACCAGGAGATTTAGCTGGGTTGCTTACCAATTTACAAGCCAACGATGTATTGTTTATAGATGAGATTCACAGGCTTAGCACTGTGGTAGAAGAATACCTTTATGCCGCAATGGAAGATTTTAAAATTGATATCATGATCGATTCGGGGCCCAATGCCCGTAGTGTTCAAATTAATCTGAACCCATTCACCTTGGTAGGAGCAACAACAAGAAGCGGATTATTAACTGCTCCATTGCTGTCTAGGTTTGGTATAAAATCTCGCTTAGAATATTATAATGCTACTGTTTTACAAAAAATCATACAAAGAAGTGCGGCCATTTTAGGTACTCAAATTACCGATGACGCAGCTAAAGAAATTGCTGGAAGAAGTAGGGGTACACCAAGAATTGCGAATGGATTATTAAGAAGGGTAAGAGATTTTGCGCAAGTACTCAATGATGGCAAGATTGATATTGGCATTACACAGCATGCGTTAAAAGCATTGAATGTAGACGCACATGGTTTAGATGAAATGGATAACAGAATTCTTTCTACCATCATTAATAAATTCAAAGGAGGCCCCGTTGGTATCACTACCATTGCAACAGCAGTGGGTGAAGAGCCTGGTACCATTGAAGAAGTGTATGAGCCTTTTTTAATTCAAGAAGGATTTTTACAAAGAACCCCAAGAGGAAGAGAAGCTACTTTAAAAGCCTACAATCATCTTGGGGTTGTTATGCAGAAAGGAACTGCAGGAGACCTGTTTAATTAAGGTGCCACCAGTCTAAATCCGTTTCCGTGAATATTTACAATTTCAATAGTTGTATCTTCTTTTAAATACTTGCGCAATTTAGCAATATATACATCCATGCTTCTGCCGTTAAAATAAGTATCGCTGCCCCATATTTTTTTCAACGCTCTTTCACGTGGTAATAAATCATTTTTATGTTCTGCTAACATTTTTAATAATTCATTTTCTTTAGGAGAAAGTGTTTGAACTAAGTCGCCTTTTTTTAGCTCACGCAATTTTGGATTGAAATGATAGGAAGCAAGATCAAATTCAATATTATCACTGATTCTATTTTCTTCCTCATTCCTTTTAAGGATTGCTTTGATTTTCATCAACAATACTTCACTGTCGAATGGCTTGGTAATATAATCATCAGCACCCAATTTATAACCCTGAATGATATCATCTTTCATGGTTTTAGCACTTAAAAAGAACAATGGCACATCCGGATCAATATCCCTGATTTCTTCAGCTAAGGTAAATCCATCCATATTGGGCATCATTACATCTAGCAAACAGATGTCAAATTTCTCCCGTTGAAAAGCTGCTAAACCTAATTTACCATCTCTCTCTAAAATAGTATCGTAGTCATTTAATTCCAAGTAATTTTTTAAAACCATACCTAGGTTGGCATCGTCTTCGCAAAGCAAGATTTTGAATTGTTTTTTTTCTTCCATCAGAGTTTAATTTATAGTATTAAAGATAGTCAAGTTACAAATAACCCATTCCAAACTTTTGTTAAAATCGTTAAAATGGGGATTGTGTAAAACGCTTATCTGTTAATGTTTTCAGGAAATTCACTAGATCTGCTTTCTCTGCTTCAGTTAAGCCAAGTGGCTTGCTAAGGGTGCTATCTATATTGATGGGATTTCTTACAAATTTCTCGGGATTGTTGTAATAATCCACCACTTCTTCTAGTGTTTTAAACATGCCATTGTGCATATATGGAGCAGTGATAGCAATATTTCTTAAACCAGGTGTTTTGAACTTTCCCAAATCGGCTGCCTGTTTGGTAATGGTAAACCTGCCTTTATCTGTTAATTGTTTTCCATCAAATAACCCAATATTCTTAAAATCATCATTGGTAAAATCTGGTCCCATATGACAGTCGAAACATTTGGCTTTTTCGCCAACAAATAATTTTCTACCCCTTTCTTCCGAGCTGGTTAATGTATCGGTATCGTCGGTTGCTAAATCGAATTTACTATCATCTGTTTCCAACGTATTTTCATAAGCAGCAATTGCTTGCGATAAATTTTGAGCAGTTGGTTGGCTACCAAAAATTTTGCGAAAAAGCAATTGGTATGTTGGGTTGGCTCTTAAACGTTGTACAGCTTCTGTAATAGGTAAACCCATTTCATCTTTATTGGCAATGGGCATCAATGATTGTTGGGCCAATGTACCAGCTCTGCCATCCCAAAAATAATATGGACGGTTTTTCATATTCAGAACCGAGGGTGTGTTTCTTGTTGTTGGGGTTCCGTGAATGCCAATACTAAGGGTTAAACTATCTGCAAAACCCAGTGACGGAATATGACAGCTGGCACAACTAATAGAAGAATCTTTGGAGAGTATTTTTTCGTGAAATAATTTTTCTCCCAATGCTTCCCTTGTTTTTATAGAAGGATTAGTGGTAAAAGAAATACCTATTCCAGCTAGAATAATTAGGGCTGCCAAAAAGATCCATTTTTTCATACAGCAAAAGTACTTCAGAACCTTCTTTTTAAATAGTATTTAGTACTTTGAGCGTAAATATTTATTTATGTTGGATCAAGCTGCATTTATTGAAGCCGTAAAAGCTGGGTATAGTTTTAAAGGGGAATTTGTAAAAATAGGCTCAGGTATGCTGAATGGAGAAGTAATAGCAGGAGCAGACATTTTTCTGCCCTTGAAAACAATGAATAGGCATGGGTTAATAGCAGGTGCAACGGGTACGGGAAAAACCAAAACCCTGCAAATGATCAGTGAAAGTTTAAGTGACAATAGTGTACCTGTTTTGCTGATGGATATTAAAGGAGATTTAAGTGGAATTGCTGCTGCAGGAACCATGAATGATAAAATATCCGATAGGGCGGCTAAAATAGGAGTAGAGTGGAAGGCTGCTGCATACCCTGTAGAACTAATGACACTAAATGCTGGCAAGGGGGTAAAGTTAAGAGCTACAGTGAGTGAGTTTGGTCCGGTATTGTTAAGTAAAATTTTAGGGCTGAATGATACACAAGGAGGATTGGTTGCCATGATTTTTAAATATTGCGATGACAATGCAATGCCTTTGCTCGATTTGAAAGATTTTATTAAAGTGCTTCAATTTATTAGTGCTGAGGGAAAAGCTGAAATGGAAAAAATCTATGGTAAAATTTCTACCACTTCTACTGGAACCATTTTGCGAAAAGTAATTGAATTACAGCAGCAGGGGGCTGATGTTTTTTTTGGAGAGAAAAGTTTTGAAATAGACGACCTAATGCGCATTAGTGATGATGGGAGAGGTATGGTATCTATATTGCGGGTAACAGATATGCAAGATAAGCCCAAGTTGTTTTCTACGTTTATGTTACAGCTATTGGCAGAATTATATGCTACTTGCCCCGAAGAAGGAGACTTAGATAAACCCAAATTGGTTTTATTTATAGATGAAGCGCATTTGATTTTTCAGGAAGCATCTGATGCTTTGATGCAACAACTTGAAACAGTTATTAAATTAATTCGTTCTAAGGGGGTAGGTATTTTCTTTTGTACGCAAAATCCACAGGATATTCCAGCTACAATTTTAAGTCAACTAGGATTAAAAGTGCAGCATGCCCTACGTGCTTTTACTGCGGCAGATCGTAAAACCATTAAACAAGCGGCCGAAAATTTTCCGGAATCTGATTTTTATGATACAGATGAATTGCTAACACAATTGGGAATTGGGGAAGCATTTGTTACTTTACTAAATGAAAAGGGAATTCCAACACCCCTTATTCATACCATGCTTTGTTCTCCTAAAAGCCGAATGGATATTTTAACCGATGCTGAAATAGATACACTCACTAGTAAAAGTAAATTGGTAGCCAAATACAATCAGGCTATTAATAGTGAAAGTGCTTATGAAATGCTTTCGGAGAAATTGGCTGAAGCGCAAGCAAAGTCTGCCGAAGCAGCATCGCAAGCTGAGGATGAAGTAAAGTCGAAACCGAGTAAGAAAGAAGAAAGTTTTTTTGATAATCCCGTAGTGAAACAAGTTGGAAGAACTGCTGCTTCTATTATTACCAGAAGCTTATTGGGGGCTTTGGGTTTGGGTGGAAGGTCTAGTAGCTCAAGAAGAAAAAGATAGGGGTTAGTTTAACCATTTGATTTCTTGTAAATCATTGATTTGTATTTTTTCCTCGGATTGTAAAAATTCCAAGGCAGACCAAATTTTTTCCGTTGTAATTTCTTTCATACTATGGATGAACTCATTTACGGTAATTGGTTTACTATTGGCTTGCTGCTTTAGTTTTTGTTCAATGGTATCCAATTCCTTTGGGCTTAATTTTTTCTTTTTTGCATTGAGGCAGTTATCACAAATGCCGCAATTTTTTTCGGAACTGTCTCCAAAATAATTGGAGATATACCTACTTCTGCAATTGGTATTGTCCTTGGTGTATTTTATAATGGTGTTAACCCTTTCTTCGTATAATTTCTTTCTATTTAAATAAGCGTCTTGGTGTATTACCAAGTATTCTGCAGGCGCCCGATTGGTTAAAAACTGAATTTGAGGTGTTTCTTTTTTGGGCATATATTCTATAATGCCATGTGTGGTAAGTAGTTTAAGCGCAGCAGTGATTTTTTCTAAAGGCAGTTTACAAATTTTGGCAATTTGTTGTTCATAAATAGAAACACGATTGTCTATAATGCCCTCATAGGTTCTTAGCAATGCCTTAATAATTGGTTCTATTTCGGGAAATGCAATTTCAAAATTGGCAATCCCTTCTTTATTGGTTACAAAAGCAACTTGGGTAGGTAAAAAAATATTTTCTGCAAAGCTAATATGGTCTTCTTGTTCCAATACTTTCAACACATTCATTACCAATATTGCTTCTAATTTAAAATTTCTAATAAATGTGCTAAAATCGAAGCTATAATAAATGCCTTCCCCATTTCCTACAGGAATTTGTAAGTAATCTGCAATTGCTTGATACACTTGCTTAATTACTTTAATAGTAGGAAATTTCTTTAATGAATTAGACAATAAATCGGCTATGTCTTTTTGTTGGTAAAGCAATACTGCATAGGCTTTTTTGCCATCTCTTCCTGCCCTGCCTGCTTCCTGATAATAATTCTCTAAACAATCTGTAACATCATGGTGAATTACAATGCGTACATCTGGTTTGTCTATCCCCATCCCGAATGCATTGGTACAAACTATGGTACGTACCTTGTTTTGAATCCAGGCTTGTTGCTTCATCTCTCTTACCTGCTGCGATAAGCCTGCATGATAAAAATCTGCTGCAATGCCTTGCAATGAAAGTAGTTCTGCAATTTTTTTTGTTTGCTTTCTATTATTACAGTAAATGATACTGCTGCCCGTAACTTTTTCCAGTATATCTACTATTTTATTGATCTTGCTATCTACTAAAAAAACACTGTAAGACAGATTGGGGCGTTCAAATGATTGTTGAAAAACAGCTGTTTGTTTAAGCTCTAATTTTTCAATGATGTCTTGCTGTACCAATGGGGTTGCAGAAGCTGTTAAGGCAATCAATTGAGCATCTTTAAATAAATTTCTGGTAGAAGCTATTCTTAAATAGGGGGGCCTAAAATCATAACCCCATTGAGAAATACAATGCGCTTCATCAATTACCAGCAAACGAACGGGTAATACAGGAATATATTCTATAAACAATTTGCTCTCTAATCGTTCTGGTGAACAGTATAAAAATTGGTAAACGCCATCTGCTGCATCTAGCAGTATTTTCTTTACCTCAAAAAAAGTTAAACCACTATGTAGTGCCGCAGCTGCAATGCCTTTATTATTCAGGTTGTCTACCTGATCTCGCATTAATGCAATAAGCGGGCTAATTACTAAACAAAGCTCTCCTAATAATATTCCAGGAACTTGAAAACAAACCGATTTACCTCCACCAGTTGGTAATAGTGCAAGGGTATCGTGCCCATCTAATACAGATTGTATAATCTCTTCTTGTAGTGGTCTAAAAGAGGGGTGTTTCCAATATTGTTGTAATATTTCTTTGGGTGTACTCAAGGTTAGGCTACTTTCTTAAAATTAAGCCTAACCGAATTGATGGCCAACACAACATCGCTCAATCCCATTGCCAATGCACTAAAGCTTGGGCTTAAGAAACCCATTGCCGCAATAGGAATAGCTGCGACATTGTAAATGAGTGCCCAAAATAAATTTTGTTGAATGGTTAAATAAGTATGTTTACCCAATCCCAATGCTAGTGGAAGATTTTTTAAACCATGATTCATTAAAACTACTTCGGCAGTTTGTACAGCAATTTGCGATGCATCACTGAGTGATATACCAATGGTTGCTTTTGCTAAAGCTGGTGCATCGTTTATTCCATCACCCACCATCGCAGTTGGGGATTCAGCTGTAAGTGAGCCAATGATTTCAAGCTTTTGCGCAGGGCTTTGTTCTGAATATACCTTGTCTATTTTTAATTGACTGGCTAAACTATCACAAGCAGCTTTTCTATCTCCACTTAATAAGATGGTGGTAATTTGTTGTTGTTTTAAAAATTGGATTAGTGCAACTGATTCTGGTCTTATTTCATCTGCTAAATCAATCCATCCCAATTTCCTTCTTTGTCGGTTGCACTCATGCCCAAGCCTTTTATTTCTTCTACCTTGGCAAATCGAATATCATTGGCTTGTTTCCATTCTTTAGCAATCGTTTTTGCAAGCGGATGGTTAGAATATTTTTCTATGGAATAAGCAATTCGTTTAAATTCTTCCAAACCTATTTGTTTGCCTGAATCTGTCAACTCAAATTGCGCAATGGCGAATTGACCTGTTGTTAATGTGCCTGTTTTATCAAATACCACTTGTTGAATGCTTTTGAAAAGTTCCAAGCTTTTGGTATTCTTAAATAAAACCCCATTTCTAGCAGCCCTGCCCAAGCCTACAGCAATGGCAGCTGGGGTGGCTAAGCCCATTGCACAGGGGCATGCAATCACCAACACCGCAATTGCTCGCATTAAACTTTGTGTAAAACCAAGATCAGCAACTGTGTAGTTTAATATGAGTGCAATGAATGCAATACCAATTACTACCGGAACAAATACAGCACTAATTTTATCTGCCAATAATTGCACAGGAGGTTTTTCTGTTTGCGCATTTTTTACCAATTGCAAAATTCCTCCCAATATAGTATCCTCGCCAACTGCAGTTACGTAAGCTTTTACAGATCCATTCACTGCAATACTGCCCCCAATCAAACTGTCTTTTATTTTTTTATCAACTGGAATAAATTCTCCTGTAACAATCGATTCGTTTACACTAAGCTCACCCGATAAAATTTTACAATCCATTGGAACCGCTTCACCACTCTTAATTAAAATAAGATCGCCTACTTTCAACGCACTGCTTTCAACAGGAAAAATATGTTCTTGATGTTGATCGTCGTAAGCAATCATATTGGCCATGCTCTTTTGAGAACGCACCAATTTTTGCAAAGCAATTTGGGTGGTTTCTACCGATTTGTCTTCTAGCCAATTGCCTAAAAATACCAAGGTAAGAATAGTAGCAGTTGTTTCGTAAAACATATATTCTGCTGCTTGGCCAGTAAATGTTCCGTATAAACTGTACACGAATGATGCTACAGCCCCAATGGTAATCAGCACATTCATATTGGGAATTCCTTTAAGCAAACTATGCATGGCACTTCTGCCAAAAAAATCCATCCCAACTATAAACACAGGAATAGTTAATCCAATTTGTACATACGGGTTCATCAACCAATGAATATGCAAGCCCGGTATCATGTGCAACATTAATGGAAGGGTAAACACCGCGCAAAACAGAAAACGTTGTAAATGCGATTTAAAGAATTTCTTTTTTTGATTTGCCCCAGCTACTCCATTTTTTACTTGATAGCCTAATCCATCAATCCCATTTTGAATGGCAAGTTTATCGGTTCCTTCGGGAAGATTAAAACTCACATCCCCTCCAATGAAATTTACTTTTACTTCCTCTAATCCCTTCCCCTTTAAATATTTATCTATTGTAAGTGCACAATTGGTACAACTCATACCATCAACTTTCCAATTCACTTTTTCCATAAGGTTGCATTAATGTTTCAACAGGCACAAATTTACGAAAGGGAAGCACCCCTCAATTTTCGATATTGGAATAATATTAGCCAATCGGGGATTATCTTTGCCTCATGGATGCAATTTTTGGTTTAGAACAGATCAATTCTGTAGCTGCCGCATTGTGGAAGGAGGGAAAAAAAATGCCGATATGGGCTTTTTATGCACCAATGGGATCGGGCAAAACCACATTGATTCATGCAATCGGCCATTATTTGGGTGTTCAAACTGCTATCAATAGCCCCACATTCGCTATCATTAATGAATATCAGTCTACAGAAGCGGGTACGCTTTATCATATGGATTGGTATAGATTGAAAAATGAAAATGAGGCCTTGCAAGCAGGGGTGGAAGACATTTTATTGAGCGGATCTACTTGTTTTGTTGAATGGCCAGAGCAGGCAATTGGATTATTGCCCCCGAATACCCTTCATTTACGTATTGAAATGTTGGATGAACATACCCGCAGAATTTCTAGTTTCGACCCAAGCGAACAAGCTGCAGAATTAAATGATTCAGTAGATGATGAAGATGTTACCATCAACCTCGATTTGTAAACTCTCCACCTAATTCATTAACTTCAAGTTTCAACCTTACACATGGCAACTAGTAGACCCAGCATAAGCCCCTCATTATTATTCGAAACCTTAGAAGAAACCTTAGATATTAAATCTCCTGGCGCTCAATTGCAAATTGGTATCCCCAAGGAAATTGCATTTCAAGAAAATAGAATTGCACTTACACCCGATGCAGTGGGCGTTTTGGTAGCCAATGGTAATCAGGTAACAGTAGAACACAATGCAGGAGAAGGTAGTCATTATAAAGACCAGGATTATGCAGAAGCTGGCGCACAAATTGTATATGAGCGATCTGCAGTATTTCAATGCCCCATCCTTGTTAAAAGTGCACCTCCTGTAGAAGAGGATATGCCTCTTTTGCAATTAAATCAAACCATCATTTCACCCATACATCTTTCTGCATTAAAGAAAGAGTATATAGAAAAAATGATTGAAAAACGCATCACGGCGTTGAGCTTCGAAAACTTCAAAGACGATAGTGGTACCTATCCTATAGTAAGAAGTATGAGTGAGATTGCAGGTAGTGCGGTAATGCTAATTGCAGGTCAATACCTAAGTAGTTTTAATGATGGCAAGGGCGTTTTATTAGGAGGCATCAGTGGTATCCCTCCAACCAAAGTAGTGATAATAGGAGCAGGAATTGTAGGGGAGTTTGCCACCCGCAATGCTTTGGCATTAGGCGCTTCAGTAAAAGTATTCGACAATGATGTGTATCGTTTAAAACAGCTACAAAATAATTTAGGACAACGTATTTGGACAAGTGTGTTAGAACCACGCATTTTAGCCAAGCAATTAAAAACCTGCGAAGTAGCAGTAGGGGCATTAAGCAATGAATCTGGGAGAGCGCCTGTTGTTGTTACCGAAGAAATGGTAGCTGCTATGCGTTCGGGAAGTATTATTATAGATGTAGCAATAGATAGGGGTGGTTGTTTTGAAACCAGTGAGCTTACCAGTTACGAAGAGCCTACTTTTTTAAAGCATGATGTAATACATTATTGTGTTCCTAATATTCCTAGTGGATTTGCCAGAACCGCTAGCCAAGCCATTAGCAATGTGCTTATGCCCTTGATGTTAGAAATAAGTGACGAAGGTGGATTAGAAGAAATGATTTGGCATAAATTTAATTTAAGAGAGGGCGTTTATTTATTCAAGGGTGCCCTAACAGATTTTTATATTAGTCAAAAATTTGATCTGAAGTTTACTGATCTTAATTTATTAATTGCTAGTAGAAGATAAAATTTATTGAATTATTTGTAGTTGATAATATTCAATCGCTCTTTACAAAAATCAATTTCATTTTCATCATTGCTGCAAATAATTACCAACTTATTCTTGCAATAATTTTGTACCAATTGATGATACAATGCATAGCCCTCCTTATCTAAATTGGTACAAGGCTCATCCAATAATAAAATAGGGGTATCAGAAAAAATGGCTTGGGCTAGTTTAATTCGTTGTTTCATCCCACTGCTAAATTGCCTAATCTGTTTATGACTTGCTTTTGATAGTCCAACAATTGAAATGATTTCCTCAATAGTGTGTTGGGGAATCAAGGGTTTAAATTGTTGATGAAATTGGAGCATTTCTAGTGCAGACATTTCTTCTACCAATTCTAAATAAGGTGCGCAAATGGCTATCTGTTTATAAATTTCATCTGGAGTAATAATAGATGAAGCATCGGTTGAGGTTATTTCTAAACTTCCTTCATTTAATGAAGTGCTACCAGCAATACATTGCAGCAGGGTACTCTTTCCTGTTCCATTAGATCCTGTTATTGCGTAATACTCACCCGTTTTAAATTGGTATTCGAGTTTTCGAAAAATCCATTCACGGTTAAATCTTTTTCCGGCTTGCTTTAAGGTAACGGTAATTTTATTCATCATCATTGGCACCCTTTGTGAAACGCTTGATGATGCCTCTTCCGCTCTCTCTAATAAACGTTACAATTTCATCTCGTTCATCAGTTGCAGGAAGTTCTTCTTCAATGTATTCTAAAGCTTGCGTAGTATTAAAGCCTTTGTTATAAATAGTTCTATAAACATCTAATATATGATTGATTTGCTCTAAAGGAAATCCTCTTCTTTTTAAACCTACACTGTTTACTCCGCCATAACTCAATGGATTTCTTACAGCCTTTATATAAGGAGGTACGTCTTTACTTACCAAGCTGCCCCCTGCAACAAAAGTATGTTGACCAATATTCACAAATTGATGCACAGCACTTACACCTCCAACAACTGCCCAGTCGCCAATGGTTACATGGCCTGCTACTTGTACACTGTTGCTCATGATTACATGACTTCCAATGCTACAATCATGTGCTATATGGCTATAGGCCATAATCAGGCAATGACTGCCAATGGTGGTTTTGCCACGATCTTCTGTACCACGATTAATGGTTACAAATTCACGGATTGTTGTATGGTCACCAATTTCTACAGTTGTTTTTTCGCCAGCAAATTTTAAGTCTTGTGGAACAGCACCTAAAACTGCACCCGGAAATATCCTGCAATTTTTTCCAATCCTTGTACCATCCATGATAGTAACATTGCTGCCAATCCAAGTGCCTTCGCCTACTGTAACATCACCATGTATAACAGTAAAAGGATCGATCTTAACATTTGGCGCTATTCGCGCATTGGGATCTATATAGGTATAAGGATGTGTCATAATTTTATTTAATGCTACTATTAAGTTGGTTATATAGCTTATGAACGTTTTACTACCTGTGCTACAAGGTCTGCTTCGGTTGCCACTTTGCCTCCTACATAAACAGTTCCCCTCATTTCACAAATACCACGCCTAATTGGTCCTGTTAGTTCCATCTTCAACACCATGGTATCTCCAGGACGAACCATCTGCTTAAATTTACAATTATCTATTTTTAAAAAATAGGTATCGTATTGACCTTCGGGCATAGCATTGATACATAAAATGCCGCCTGTTTGTGCCAATGCTTCAATTTGCAAAACACCAGGCATTACTGGGTTTCCTGGAAAATGACCAAGGAAAAACCATTCATTAAACGTTACATTTTTGATGCCTACTATACAGGTATCAGTAAGATCAATGATTTTATCTACAAATAAAAATGGGTGTCTATGCGGTAAGGTTTTTTCAATTTTTTCTAGTGAATAAACAGCAGGCATTGTAGGATCATAAACAGGAACATTCTTTACGTACTTGTTTTTCTTTATGTACTGTTTAATTTTTTTTGCAAACTCAACGTTTGAACTGTGGCCTGGTCTATTGGCAATAATGCGTGCTTTAATAGGATAACCAATCAACGCCAAATCTCCTACAACATCTAAGAGTTTATGTCTGGCTGGTTCATTAGGAAAGCGCAGTTCTAAATTATTTAAATAGCCTTCGCTTTTTACTTCAATTTTATCTCGTTTAAACACTTTAGCTAGCCTGCTCATTTCAGCATCTGT
>VIKJ01000048.1:13503-15164 GCA_008080615.1 Chitinophagaceae bacterium
TGCTCATTTCAGCATCTGTAACGGGCTTATCTACAACCACAATGGCATTATTGATATCGCCTCCCTTGATCAAGTCATTGTCTAACAACATTTCTAGTTCGTGTAAAAAACAAAAAGTTCTACGAGGAGCAATCTCTGCTTTAAAATCTTTGATGGTTTTTAAACCTGCATGTTGAGTGCCCAAAACAGGGCTATTAAAATCTATCAGGGTAGTTATTTGATAATCCATTGCAGGCAAAGCAACCATTTCTACCCTTTTCCCATCATCATAATGATAAATATTCTCATCAATACTATACCAAGATTTGGCAGCTTCCTGTTCTAAAACCCCTATTTCTTCTATCAAAGTAATAAAAGGAGAAGAAGAGCCATCCATTATGGGAATCTCAGGACCATTAACCTCAATCAACACATTGTCTACGCCCATCCCAACTAAGGCAGCCAATACATGTTCTACCGTACTCACTTTAGCTTCACCCACTTGTAAAGTAGTTCCCCTACTGGTATCGGTAACCAAATCGCAATCTGCTTTAATAATGGGTTGATTGGGAAGATCAATTCGTTGAAATTGAATTCCAAAACCAGGATTAGCTGGTTTTAAAGTCATATCAACTAAAATACCCGTATGTAAACCGGTACCGCTGATGCTGATGGATTGACTTAATGTATGTTGTTTATCTGGGTTAAAATTAATATCCATGCTGATAGTTATCCTACAAAAATAAGCTTCTGGAGTGGTTAAAATACCTTAATTAGGCATTAACCCTTTCAGAAAGTAGCTGTTGAACCATTTTTTCAAGCTCTTTAATCCTTTTTTCCATCTCAGGAAGCGTTCTTGAAAGCGCATGTACCCGCATAGAAGCGGCAAAATCATAGGCTGGATGCCCATTAAATGACTTGTTAGGCTCTTTAATGGTTTTGGTAACGCCGCTTTTACCATTGATTTTGCTCCCATCTGCTATTGAAATATGGCCAGAAATACCTGCCTGCCCACCAATCATTACATGATTACCAATTTTACTACTACCGCTGATGCCTGTTTGAGCTGCAATTACCGTATTAGCCCCTATTTCTACATTATGGGCAACTTGAACAAGGTTATCTAATTTAACTCCCTTTTTAATAATAGTAGAACCCATTGTGGCCCTGTCAATGGTAGTATTGGCACCAATTTCTACATAATCTTCTACCACTACATTGCCCAATTGAGGTACTTTTTTATAAGTGCCATCAGCTTGAGGGGCAAACCCAAATCCATCACTGCCAATTACGGTACCTGCATGAATAATGGTGTGATTGCCTATTACACAATCATTGTAAATTGTTACACCTGCATGCAATACGGTGTTATCACCTATAACTACACGGTCACCCAATACCACCCCCGGGTAAATCTTACTATTGTTGCCAATTTTTACTTGCTCTCCTACAAATGCAAAAGCGCCAACATACACTTTTTCACCTACAATAGCAGAAGCGGCAATATAACTGGGTTGTTGAATACCTGTTAACTGTTGAGCAGCTAATTCTTGGTAGGCAGTCATTAAAGTAGCAAATGCACTATAAGCATTGGGTACACGAATTAAGGTAGCAGGTACAGTGCTTTTAAGTACTAAATCTGCATTGATAATTACAATGCTTGCCTTGGTAATGTATAAGTA
>VIKJ01000049.1 GCA_008080615.1 Chitinophagaceae bacterium
CTGGTCTATTTAATAGCGGATCTGATTTTAAAAATGCATTGGCTTCTAAAGGGCTATTCCCCAATGGGCCTTTTTTAAATAAAAGATGCTGAATCACCGCCTTGGTCATATTCCATTTCTTCAACAAAGAATTACCTGTTTCTGTATTAGCAGTGGCGCTAACTCCACTCCAAAAATGATCTTGTAAATTTTTTCCTACACCCGGTAATGCCATTAAAACATCAATTCCTACTCGCTTCAATTCTGTGGGGTCTCCAATACCAGAAAGCATTAATATTTGAGGGCTTTGAATAGCTCCTGCTGCTACAATTACTTCTCCAGAACAATTGATACGCTCAGAATTAGAATAAATGGTTAAAGCCTCAATTCCAACAGCCATTCCATTTTCAATGATTACCCGCTTTACCAACATCTTGGTTTTTACAGTAAGGTTGGATCTTTTTAAAACAGGGTTTAAAAATGCAGCGGCTGTACTATGTCGTTTATTGTTTTTTATAGTGAATTGCAATAAATGAGCACCCTCTTGAACCGCCCCATTGTAATCCCCGTTTTTTTCTATGCCTATTTGCTCGCATGCATCTACAAATGCAGTAGCAAAAGGGCTAGGTTGTTGAGAATAGGTTACAGAAAGCGGACCATCCTGACCATGATATTCCGAAAAAATATCGGCATTGTTTTCTGATTTTTTAAAATAGGGCAATACTTCTTCAAAACTCCAACCGGTATTACCCAATGCAGCCCATTCATCAAAATCGGCTTTATTACCCCTTACATATGCCATAGCATTGGTAGAACTACTACCGCCCAAGGTTTTTCCTCTGGGGATGTACAATCTTCTATTGTCTACATTTTTTTGAGGCTCCGACCAAAACTGCCAATCTACAGCTGTTCTATTTAATTTGGTATAAGCACCTGGAATATGAATTTCCATTTTCGTATCCCTATCTCCTGCTTCAATCAATAATACTTTTTTAGAAGTATCTTCAGACAATCGGTTGGCTAAAACGCATCCTGCAGAGCCCGCTCCGATAATAATATAGTCGTAAGTCATGGGATAAATATAACTAAAACTACCCCTATATTTGTAAACTAACAATTGTTCGTATGAATATTGAAGCAAATAAGAATGAAGATTGGATGAAACTAATGCTTGCTGAAGTGAATCAGCAAATGGAAAAAATAAAATTAGGGGGAGGGAAAAAAACAATTGAAAAACAACATGAGCGCAATAAATTAACAGCAAGGGAACGCATTGATTATTTATGCGATAAAGACCAGTCTTTTGTAGAAATCGGAGGCTTTGCTGGGCATAATATGTACGAGGAAGAAGGTGGTTGCGCCGCTGGCGGAACGGTTGCAGGAATTGGATATGTGGCAGGGCGTCAATGTGTAATTGTTGCCAATGACCAAACCGTTAAAGCGGGTGCATGGTTTCCTATTACCGGAAAGAAAAATTTAAGGATGCAAGAAATTGCAATGGAGAATAGATTACCCATTATTTATTTAGTAGATAGTGCAGGTGTGTTTTTACCCATGCAAGATGAAATTTTTCCAGACAAAGAACATTTTGGTAGAATCTTTAGAAATAATGCGCGCATGAGTGCGATGGGTATTACTCAAATTGCTGCAGTAATGGGTGCCTGTGTTGCTGGTGGAGCATATTTGCCTATTATGAGTGATGAAACATTAATGGTAGAAGGTAACGGAAGTATTTTTTTAGCTGGATCCTATTTGGTAAAAGCAGCTATTGGCGAAACGATAGATAATGAAACATTAGGAGGCGCTATTACACATACAGAAATTAGTGGCATTGCAGATTATAAATTTAAAACAGAACAAGATTGCTTAGATCATATTAAAAAGATCATGAGCAAAATGGCTGCACCTGCAAGTGCGGGCTTCAATAGAATTGCTGCGAAAGATCCTATTAAAAGTATCAACAGCATTTATGAAATTATTCCCGAAGGAAATTTAAAGCCCTATGATATGCTCGAGATTATCGAGCGATTGGTAGACAATAGCGAGTTTGAACAATTTAAACAAGATTACGGCAAAACCATTTTATGTGGCTATGCGCGTATCAATGGATGGGCCGTGGGTATTGTAGCCAATCAACGATTGGTTTGTAAAAGCAAGAAAGGAGAAATGCAAATTGGGGGTGTTATTTACAATGATAGTGCAGATAAATCTGCCCGATTTATTATGAATTGTAATCAGAAAAAGATTCCACTTATTTTTTTACAAGACGTTACGGGCTTTATGGTTGGTAGTAGAAGTGAACATAGTGGAATTATAAAAGACGGTGCTAAAATGGTAAATGCGGTTGCCAATTCGGTAGTACCAAAAATTACCATTGTTGTAGGCAATAGTTATGGGGCTGGAAATTATGCCATGTGCGGAAAAGCATATGATCCTCGATTTATTTTTGCATGGCCCTCTGCAAAAATTGCAGTGATGGGTGGAGATCAAGCAGCAAAAACATTAGCACAAATTCAGGTGGCAACCATGAAGGCTAAGGGTAAAGAAGTTACTGCAGAGGAAGAAAAATTATTACTCGATACCATTAAGGATCGTTACTATAAGCAAACCACGCCTTATTATGCTGCCGCAAGATTATGGGTTGATGGTATTATTGATCCTGCAGATACTAGAAAAGTTATTACAGAAAGTTTAATTGCAGCCAATCAAAATCCAAACATCGATTCTTTTAGCACAGGTGTTTTTCAGGTGTAATTTTTTTAGTGTTAATTTGCTAAATGTCTCATCCTCTTAATATTTACACCGATGGAGCAGCCAGAGGCAATCCTGGCCCAGGTGGTTATGGCATTGTATTGCTTTGGGGTAACAAACAAAAAGAAATTGCTGCAGGTTATAGATTAACAACCAATAATCGAATGGAACTGCTTGCAGTAATTGTTGCGCTTCAATCCCTAACTAAAAACGATATTCCTGTTACCATTTATACCGATAGTAAATATATAGTAGACAGTGTTCAAAAAAAATGGCTAAATAATTGGATCAAAACCGATTTTAAAGGCGGTAAAAAAAATAAAGACTTGTGGATTCAATACTACGATTTATCCAAGCAGTTTAAGGTTCAATTTGTGTGGGTAAAAGGGCATGCAGATAACCCATACAATAATCGATGCGATGAATTAGCCACAAGCGCTGCTGATGGCAAACATCTATTGATAGATAAGGCTTATGAAGCAGGTATCAATGATTAATGCATACATTAACAGCCACTACATTAGCTGAAACTTCATACAATAATGAAGCACTACAACACTAACTGATTGTTGTAATCGAACTTTTAAATCAATTGAAATTTACGCAAGCTTTTTACTAGATGCAGTGCTACTAATCAAAGAATAAACGCCAAATAAAACGGCACTGAACAAGAGCGTTGAATAAATGCTATTGGGGTAAAATGGTAAACCATCTGCATAGCAAGCCATTAATCCAGCCATTGTTTTTGGATGTCCCCAGCCTCCACCACCAAGCCATACCATACCGTTAGAAACGATAAAAAATACAGTTGGAGCAGCAACTGAAGTACCCAAGATAGCAAGGATATTGTTTTTCTTTATAAGGAACCCAAAACAAGTAAGGGAGATAATTAATAAATAATTTTTCCATTGTCCACCATAGAATCCAGCAATTTCGGATAACCCATTGATGTACAATAATTGATAAATACCATCAGATACAAGCATGGAAATCAATGGCAATAAAAAAGCCACTTTTTTGTTGTTCATAAACAATGAGCCTGCAAAAATGGCTACAGCCATCTGTGGTGCAAAACCCAACGGTCTATTTGGAAATACTCTATACAAAGCAGTTGCTAAAATCATTAAACTCAGCGCAACAATAAAATTCTTATTCGTTTTCATTCATCTTAGTTTCACAACAAAAATAGGCGTAAAACCAATTGCACCCATTTCAATTTTACCCAGTATGTGAATAAGCTTAGCTATTGGGCACAAAAGCCTTAAAAAGCGTGCAATTTCCAGAGGCATACAATTCATATTCCGCACCCGGCAATAGGGCCAAAACCTCTCCCCGCTTTAATACTAAACTATTATTTACCAATGCCCCACCCTCGGTAACAATCATTATTTCTAGCGATTCGGCCGTGGCTTGATACTCAGTGCCAGCAGTAAGCTCTATTTTACTAATGCCAAAATCGGGCACAGGACATGGATAAATTTTTTCTCCAACCCTCCCTGGTACCCCTTTCATTACGTCGGGAACAATTTCCTCAAAAGAAGTATGTTTCATCAACTCGGGCACATCCACATGCTTGGGGGTTAATCCACCCCTTAGTACATTGTCGCTATTGGCCATTAACTCTATATTTTGCCCTTCCAAATAAGCATGGGGCACTCCTGCATGTTGAAATATAGCTTCCCCTGGATTAATTTGAACAATATTGAAAAAGTAAATAGAGAAAATACCTCTATCCAAATCTCCACTTAAATCTTTTCCTTCATATAGTTTAGCAGCCCACCATCCTGGTTCTGTTCTGGATAATTTACCATCCAACTTATGGCGTATTTCGCGCTTTACCAATGGAAGTAAAATAGTATTGGCATCCGCCTGATCCATTTCCATCACAAATTGATACAAGGCCTTGATACCTTCTTTTTTAAACAAAGTTAGCAGCACCCTTAATTCTGGGGTATTTTCTAATGTGGCTTCTAAATCGGCTTTTTGCTTAAATCCGTGTAATAACCAAAAATCACTGAGGGCCACCATTATTTCGGGCTTATGGTTGCGGTCTTTATAATTTCTGTAAGGCGCATGTATAGAAATTCCTGCAGCTTCTTCTTTATCGAATCCTTTTTCTGCCTCTTCCTTGGTAGGATGTACTTGTATAGATAACATATCATGTACATCTAACACTTTAAATAAATAAGGCAGCTCTCCAAATTTATTATAAACTGCTTCTGTAATGGTTTTAGCCGGATTCGATTTAATTAACTGATCTAATGTTCCCAACTCCCCATTAAGATGAAATGTAGCTGGGGCCGAGGGATGCGCACCCATCCAATATTCTGCACAAGGTTTATTGGTATCATTATGGTCTCCTATTAATTCTGGAATAAACGAGTGTCCTCCCCAAGCATAATGCTGTACCACTCCTTTTAGCTTAAAAATCCGTTCATTAGTCGTCATAATCAGGTATTTATTCTTGTGTATAACGATTGAATTGGCAATATCTTGTATCAATTGTTATGAAATGGAACAACAAAATCAAATAACAGGGAAAAAAGGAGAAGATATTGCCTGCAACTATCTAGAAAACAAGGGATACCATATTCTTGCCCGTAATTGGCGTCATAAACATTATGAGGTAGATATTATTGCTGCTAAAAATAAAATACTACACTTTGTAGAGGTAAAAACCCGAAATGGGTTACGATTTGGTTATCCCGAAGAATGCATCGGTAAAGAAAAAATGCAATTTTTAAAGAATGCGGCTTCAGCCTACCAATACCAACATCCCAATTGGAAATATATTCAATTTGATGTGATTGCTATAACATTAGATGGTAATCAGACCAAAGAAATATTCCTTTTTGAAGATGTTTATTTTTAGCTCCATTAAACCTTTGGCTACATTCAGCGTCTAATTCATTATTTAGCATCATCGAGGGGTAAAGGGTAGCTTGGCAACAAGTGCCCTTTATTTTTTAAAGGCAAAATAAACTGCCCCAATCATAAACAAAAAGCTAATCAGATACTTGTTTTCAAAAGGCTCTTTTAAGTACACAACTGCAAATACAGTAAACACAATTAAGGTGATGATTTCTTGGGTTATTTTTAATTGAAACCCATTTAACCCGTTGCCATATCCAATTCTATTCGCAGGAACCATCAAGCAATACTCAAAGAATGCTATACCCCAACTAATTAATATTGCTTTCCACAATGGCATCCCTTTATCCTTTAGATGTCCATACCATGCAATTGTCATAAATATATTTGACAATAAGAGCAGCGAAATGGTCTTTATCATAGTCTGAAAATTTACATGCCAAATTTCACGTAATTATTCCGACAAAAGGGCAATAAGTAGACAGTTTGCCACTTGTTGAAAAAAAAGCATGAATCTTGTGCTATTTCATTTGTAAATTACTTCAAATGCAAAAATTTCAGGCAATCATCAAGTTTACAATGGATGAGGCATTTATGTCTTTTGTGCCCGCCCATAGAACCTATATTAATTACTTAATTAATAAGGGTATTGTAGATTGTTATGCTGTGAGTATGGAAAGTCAAACTTGTTGGATTACGCTAAATACAACAGATAAAGAAAAAGCCGACCAATATTTAGTTAAATCTCCTTTGTACAAATATTGGACCTATGAAATTGAAGAGCTATTTGTGTATGATAGTCAACATTATCGTCTTCCTGCTGTTCAATTGAATTAAATTTTCTATTTTTCTTGCTTAACTTATTACTATGAAAAAAATACTTATTGTTATCAGTGCATTTATTGGCACTGTTATTATGGCCAATGCACAACATCCTGTTTCGATTGTAGGTAAATGGAGGGGCTCACTTATAGGATTTAATAACGCACTAATCCCTTTCAACTTTGAATTTGTTGCCACAAAAAAAGATACTACGCTCTATTTTATCAACGGTAAAGAATTGTATTATGGAGGAAAACTAATTCGTAAAAACGATAGTATCATGGTAGCCATTAATCAATTTGACACCGAGCTTGCACTGAGTGTTCAAAAAAATTCAACTCTACTTGGATTTTGGAGAAAACAAAATGGAGCAGGCGCTCCTACTCCTATTGAGGCGAGTAAAGAAAATATTTCAAGATTCAAATCAACCCAAATTCAGCCAACGAATAATATCAGTGGTAAATATGATGTAATATTTACCAACGATACTGGCAAACAAACCAAAGCAGTAGGATTATTTGAACAAAACGGTTCTCAAATTGGGCTTACTTTTTTAAGAGCATCTGGTGACTCTCGTTTTTCGGAAGGTATCATCAACGGGAACCAATTGTTTAGCTCTGTTTTTATTGGGTATTCTCCACTTTTATTTACAGGTATTATAAATGCAGATGGCAGTATAGCAGGTGAACAAATTGGATTAAAAAGTAAATTGAATTTTGTTGCTGTAAAAAACAAGGATGCTCAATTAAGCAATACAACAAAAGCCAATTCACTAACCAAGGATAATCAACCTTTTAATTTTTCTTTCCGCAATATTCAAGGAAAACTTGTATCATTATCGGATGCTCGCTATAAAAACAAGGCAGTAATTGTAACGATTGGTGGTACTTGGTGTCCCAACTGTGCAGACGAAGCCATGTTCTTAACTAACTGGTTTAAAAAGAATCAACAAAGAGGAATAGAAATTATTACTATTCAATTTGAAGCAGTAAATGATTTTGCTTACGCACAACAACAAATGAAGCGATTTAAACAGCGTTTTAATATTCCATACGAACAGGTTTTTGGTGGATTAGCCAATAATGATAGCGTATTAGAAGCATTGCCTTCATTAGCTGAATTCAAAGCCTTCCCTACAACTTTATTTTTAAACAAAAAAGGCGCTTTAGTAAAAATTAATTCCGGTTTTGCTGGGCCAGCTACGGGTAAATTTCATACCGACTTAATAAAAGAGTTCAACGAAATTGTTGATGAATTACTTCAATAAAAAATCCCCGCAGTTGCGCATAGGCGTCAAGCTAAAGTTTGGATTTTTCTTATTAATTCGGTTATATTTTGTCGA
>VIKJ01000196.1 GCA_008080615.1 Chitinophagaceae bacterium
TAACTCGGCCAAATAAGCGCCGTCTTGGCCCGTAATACCCGTGATTAATGCTTTTTTCATTTTGTTACTTTATCAAATTATTCTTTCGAATTATCTTATCGAATTATTTTGTCGAAATATTCTATCTAATGATCTTATCGAATGAATTGGGTAATTTTTCTAATCGGTTTGGCAAAAAGGGTAAACCAGTAGGGTGTTAATCCATTGATTTTCCAAGCCAGGCGATCTCCTTTATTGGCCAACAATCTATTGCCGATTGATTGGTTACTGGCTCCGCCCGTGCGCATTTTCACCATAACTTCCTGCAAATATGCAACCTTAATGCCATATCGGTATAAGAAACGCAGCATCAATTCATAATCTGCCGCGGTAAAAAGGTTCAAATTAAAACCACCATATTGCTCATATACAGCCCGCCTCACAAAAAAAGTAGGATGCGGTGGCATCCAACCATATAAAAAATGATTTTTTTGGTAGGGGCCTGCTTTCCAATGGCGCTTTACTTTAGTAAGGTCAGCTCCATCCACATAAATAAGGTCTCCATACACTGCATCACAGTTTTCTTTTTCAAAAAGCTGTACTACTTTTTCAATAATATCATTGGATGCATAAAAATCATCTGAATTTAAAATGCCAATAATATCTCCTTTAGCAATCGCAATCCCTTTGTTCATGGCATCGTAAATGCCTTGGTCTTTTTCGGAATGGATAGTGCAATATGGCGCTTGATTTTTAATGATTTCAATCGTGTCATCTATAGATGCACCATCAATAATAATATGTTCAATATTGCTGTAAGATTGATTCTTGATAGAATCTAAAGTATCTGCAATTGTGTTGGAACTATTATATGTGGCAGTGATAATGGAAACTTTCATTCTATTTTCTTTCAACAATGATGTTTTCCATTACGAGCATGTCCATGCTGGTTCTTAAATAACAGTCCAATGCTTCTTCGGGACTGTTTACAATGGGTTCGTTTTCGTTGAAAGAAGTATTGAGTAAAATGGGGATGCCCGATTTTTTTCTAAACGCCTCAATCAATGCATAATAGCGAGGGGATATGGTTTGATCTACTGTTTGCAAACGACCAGATCCATCTGCATGGGTTACGGCAGGTATGATGGAACGTTTCTCTTTGCGAATAGGATATACTTTCTCCATAAATGGAGCGATATCGGAAGATTCAAAATACTCCCCAACATATTCTTTTAAAATACTTGGAGCAAATGGCCTAAAACTCTCTCTGCGCTTGATTTTGCTGTTGATGAGTTCTTTGGCGTCTTGCCTACTTGGATCGGCTAAAATAGATCTTGCACCCAAGGCACGAGGACCAAATTCTGCTCTGCCGTTAAACCATCCAACAACGCCTGCATTGATTAACCGATTAGCAACATATTCAAACAACTCTTCGTCGGATAATCGTTTATAAGGAATATTTTTTTGGTTGAGCATTTGCTCAATGTATTCATTGGTAAACTGAGCACCAGTGTAGGCACTCCAAATAGCAGGTACACGGGCTTGTTTTAATTCGTGGTGGTATGCATATTGTGCAGATCCCATGGCAATGCCTGCATCATGACCAGCAGATGGGATATAAATATTTTTAAATGGTGTGTTTTGTAAAATTTTTCCATTGGCCACACTGTTTTGCGCAACGCCACCAGCTAAACACAAATTATCTAAGCCCGTTTTAACAACATCACGCAATTGATCTACATACTTGGCTTCCCCGTAAGGAGCCAGGCCCATTACCTTATATTCATCGCCGTAATAAGGAAAGCCGAGTAGTTGTGTAAACGCCGTATAAAAAATACCCAAGGAATGCGGAAAATCAATAGAGTCGAATACTTCAATGGCATTCCCTCTTCCTACAGCCAGCATGGTTGTACTAAAATCACCCGAGCCATCAATACTAACGATAGCTGCATTATCAAAATGGGAAGCAAAAAAGGCACTCGCCAAATGACTGCGATGGTGTTCTACCTGATGAATTTTATTTTTTAATTGATTGGCATCAATACCAAAATGCGTAGCAAATTCTTGCTCAATGGAACTTACTTTTTTTTGATTCAATAAACGCTCGGTAGTATGTACAAAAGATTCAATAGGCCTAGTGGCAAAGAAAACCAACTTCTTTAAAAACTTCGCTTTGGGGTCTCTGCCAATAGCAATATGATCTACTTGATGAATAGTAATATTGGCTTCTTTTAAACAAAATTCAATGGCTTTAGAAGGAAAGCCAGCCCAGTGTTTGATTCTTCTAAAACGCTCTTCTTCTGTGGCTGCAATCATTTTACCATCCACAAAAATAGCAGCAGATGAATCGGCATGGTATGCATTTATTCCTAGTACAATCATAATAATAAAATTATCCGAAAAGGTTTTTATAGTTGTCTACATATTGCTGGCTTGCAAGATATTCTAAAGCAAGTGTATGAGCACCAACACAGTAATGTTGCCATTCAGTATTATCCATTAAAGCAAGTGCATCTAACTGCTTGGCAATTGTTGCAGGTTGATTTAGGGGCAAATTCCATCCGGCATATTTTTGAGTTAAATTATTCCAACTAGTATAATCACTACTAATGATGGGCCTTCCAGCACCTAAACATTCAAATATAGCATGAGAAAAGTTTTCGCCACTGCTCATTAAAATCATGGCATCATGATATGTAACAATGGTATGCATTTGATCGGGTTTAAAGCTTCCTTTATAATTTGCCTGAATATGATTGGGAAGTTTATTAATTGCTTGCTCACATTCTTTCCAATAAGCTTCTTCTTTAATAACACCATAAATACTCAATTGAATATTGGCAGTACAATTACCCAAAGATTCCAACACATAGAGTAGATTTTTTTTGGTTGTAATGATGGAAGCGTAAACCAATTGAAGACTACCTTTTTCTTTGGCAATAGGTATAATTTGATCAACTGGTTTTTGTGGAATATTTGCAACAAGGCTCAATTGATTGGGGGTTAGCTTAAAATATTTTCTAATGCCAGCTTCTTCTTCGGGGGAAGTGATATGCCAATGAATATTTTTAGCAAGCCCTACTAGTTGAATGAGTTTTAAATACCATTTCTTTTTTTGAGACTTAACAGCAACCGCTCCCTCTTGCAACATCCCCCTGGGTGCTATAATCGTTTTGATATTTTTTACTATTGTAAATTGAATCACCCAAAGCGGATTCAACAAGAAAGCAATATGCATAAACCCATTGATATAAATACAATCAGGAGCAGCCTCGAGAATTAACTTACGCCATTTGATGGGGCTTAAATTCATTTTGTCGTCATACCAAACTTTCACTTTTACCTCACCGTTGATGAACATATCGTTCCAACAATTCAGTTCAATCCCTTCTAATGGAAGCGCTTCATTCAAATCATATCCACCCG
>VIKJ01000050.1 GCA_008080615.1 Chitinophagaceae bacterium
AAAGCCATCTTCCATTCTACTCTTGCTCAATAAGCCATTGCCTACTTTCTTTACCACAACTCCACCGGTAACTTCATTGGCTGCTGCAATTTTTTTATCGAGATTAACCAATTCTCCTCCCAGCTTGTCTATTACACTGCTGTTTTTAACTACATCTGTATTTCCCGCTTTATTTTTCAAGGTAACGTTTGCTACAGTTTCTTTTCCTGCACGTTTATAGGTTACCGTAATTTTATCGCCTGGCTTAAAGCGGGCAATTTGTTCTTGCAATTCGGCTCCGCTTGTAATAATAATACCATTTATTTTTGTAATCAAATCTCCCTTCTTTAATTCCGCAAGAGCAGCAGCACCCCCATCTAAAACATTTGTAATAAATACCCCTTCGGTAGTTCGCCATTTTGAGCCATATTTTGCATCAAGGTCCTTTTCATCGGATTCAGATAAGATTTCTGGAAGAAATTCAATACCAATATAAGCACGTTGTACAGTCCCAAATTTCACAATATCAGTAACAATTTTCTTCACCATATTCACTGGTATAGCATAAGAATATCCAGCATATGATCCTGTAGGGGATGCGATGGCAGAATTGATACCAATTAATTCTCCATTCGTATTCACTAATGCACCACCACTATTGCCCGGATTCACCGCAGCATCTGTTTGTATAAAAGATTCAATAGGGGCTGAACCTTGCTTATCATTTAATCCAAGTGCTCTGGATTTTGCACTAATAATACCAGCTGTAACCGTTACATCTAAACTAAATGGATATCCAATGGCTAAAACCCATTGACCTAATTTAGCTTCGTCGCTATTGCCATAGATCATATAAGGAAATGCTTTTCCCTCAATTTTTAAAACAGCTAAATCACTATTGGGGTCTTGCCCAACCAATGTGGCTTTGTAAGATTTTTTATTGGCAAGTGTTACATTAATTTCATCTGCTCCATCAATAACATGATTATTGGTAACAATATAACCATCTTCCGTTATTAGTACTCCACTGCCACTGGCTCTTTGTTCTGGCTGAACCCTTGGGCCTCCTCCAAAAAAGTCGCCAAAATCATCTCCAAAAAAATCGGAGAATGGGCTTCTTTGGCGTTGTTGATTGCTACTAATCTGTTTTGCTTTAGTACGGGTTTTAATGTGCACTACAGCTGGTGTTGTACTTGAAGCGGCGGCAGTAAAATCAATATTACCTGTACCTGCATTATTGCCCAAAAAGCCTGCATAATTTACGGGTAATTTGCCTACTTCTTGTTCTCCAACATGCTGGTATTCTACGAATCTTCCGTAGCCCCAAACACTAGCAACTGCCGTTGAAGCACTGATTGCCATAATTGCTAAACCATTTTTCCAATTCATAGGTTTTCTTAATTTGAAGTAATAATAAACAAAATGTATGCCTTTTCAATAACAAATAAACGAAGCTGTTTAATTGACAGTTCGCCGCCCACATCATTTAACAAATGTTTTTAGAAAATGGCATTTTAGACAGCCTACTTGGCCTCAAAAATGTCAATTTGATAGCCCCATTAGAGCTCCATTAAAAAAGCTAAGGTATCAACCCCATCAGCATAATCGGTTAAACTAGGGCATTGTGCTTTTCCTAAAGGAATATATCCTTCACCAACAATACATTGGATTTGCTCATTTTGCTTTAAGTTTTCGTTCAATTGTTCCTTATTGCTGTAATGAGCATAATGAATTTGGCTTACTGGTGAAAAGGGTGAATCGTTTTGCGTTAGGATCACGGTATCGTTATTCATATAATATTTGCCACCCATGATTAATAAAGCCAAATGATAATCAAAATTATGTTTGTACTTATGGTACTCCATTAAATAATCATATTTTTTCAAGGCATTTAAAAGTGGAATAAAGTCATAATCTTCCGGAACAAATACTTGCGTAATGTTACGGCAACCTAAGCCAAAAAATAGCATTGCGTCATCAGCCAGGGCTTCCAATTCCTCTTTGGTTTCTTTCCCATTTAAAACGGCTACCGATGTTCTATTTTTTCGAATGATATTTGGGTATTTGCCAAAATAATAATCAAAATAGCGGCTAGAATTGTTGCTACCCGTTGCTATATAAGCATCACAGTTATTCAGCCGTTCTGCAAAAGAAACCTGGTTTTGAACCGTAATTTCCCATTCGTATAGTTTTTTTATAAGGTGTTTAATGAGTACTTCGTCTTTTGATGAAGCTTTAATTACGGCATGGTGCCCCGTTATAAATACAGATAAAAAATCGTGGAACCCAACCAATGGAATATTTCCTGCCATTACAATACCAATATTTTTTGGACGATCGTTTTCAGCAGGTATACTGTATTCTGCACTCCATTCTTCCAATGCCCGTTGGTTCAACATTTGGTGGGCAATATTTTCAACAGCCTGTTGAATAAACTCAGGAATAAACCATTGATTTTCTCTATATGCCCGTTCTTTTGTGCTTTCCCATTCGGCATTAGCGCTTAAAATATATTCCCCTAATTGGCATAATAATGTAATTCGTTCTTGTAAAGTCATTGTTCACCCGTATTTTTGTAACTGCAAATGTAAATTCACTCAACCAACAAATCCATTTTATATGGCAATCAAAATTACAGATGAATGTATCAATTGTGGGGCCTGCGAGCCTGAGTGTCCTAATAATGCCATTTATGAAGGTGGCGTAGAATGGGCAGTAGCCGATGGAACCACAGTAAAAGGTAGCTTTACGCTCTTAGATGGCACTATTGTAGACGCCAATGACCGTCAAGCACCAGTAAGTGCTGATACCTACTACATTACACCTAATAAGTGTACAGAGTGTCAGGGATTTCATGAAGAACCTCAGTGTGCAGCCGTTTGCCCAGTTGATTGTTGTGTAGCTGATGAAGCATACCAAGAAACAGTGGACCAATTAATGGCTAAGAAAGACAAAATGCACATCTAATGCACACCTAATGTGCTGAACTTTTTGTTAAAAAGCTTGCATTTATTGCAAAACGTATTTACCTTACTGTTAATTAACTGTTGCCCAAAACGGCAACTCCTTTAACAGTGGGTGATATTTCCCGCTAACGTGAGGGGAAGGAATGAGGAATTTCTTCCCTTTTTTATGCTCTAGACGCAGTACCGATCCATAAGCTTAGCCTTCTCCTTATATTTGTTCTATAAGAATGGATATGAAGAAAAAAATTGCATTGGTTACAGGCGGGTTTAGCGGAGAAGCGCAAATCAGCTACAAAAGTGCCATAACTGTTGGCGCCAATTTAGACAGAAATAAGTTTGATGTATATACAATTGATATCAATCCTAGCGGATGGTGGTATGTGAATGAACAAGGTTTAAGATTCGCAGTAAATCGTGCTGATTTTTCAATTGAGGAAAGTGGCCATTCAATTCAATTTGATGTTGCACTACTTTGTATTCATGGAACGCCAGGAGAGGATGGTAAATTGCAAGGTTATTTTGATATGATTGGGTTGCCCTATACTAGTTGTGATGCTGCAACATCTGCATTAACCATGAATAAGCGTTACACAGTAGCTGTTGCAGCTTTTGGAGGAATCAATGTAGCAAAGTCTCTGCATCTTTTTAAGCATACTCCAGTAAGTGCTGAATCTATTTTGCAACAACTTAAACTGCCTTTATTTGTAAAACCCAATAATGGAGGAAGCAGTATTGGAATGAGTAAAGTAAATGAAGCAACTGCATTGGAACCTGCGTTGGAAAAGGCTTTTAAGGAAGACAATCAATTAATAGTAGAAGAATTTATTAGTGGTAGAGAGTTTACTATAGGCGTTTTTAAACAGGGCCAAACAATCACTGTACTACCCATTACAGAAATAAGTACGAACAATGAATTTTTTGATTTTGAAGCAAAGTACCAAGGTAAAAGTGTGGAAACTACACCAGCTTTAATAGATGATAAGATAAAACTGGATTTAAGCAATGCAGCAAAGCGTGTTTATGAAATACTCAATTGTAAAGGAATTGTTCGAATTGATTTTATTTATGATACAGTTCAAGAAAAGCCGTTTATGTTAGAAGTGAATACCGTACCTGGGCAAAGTGAAGCGTCTGTAATTCCACAGCAAGTGAAGGCAATGGGTATGAGTTTAACTAATTTTTATTCTGCTGTTGTTGAACAAGCTTTTGCTTAACTTTAATTTTGGTAGTGTGATTATAGCGTTTCTTAGTTCATTTTTAAATTATAAATAAAGCCTGTGTTTAAATTCATTACAGAGAAACCGCTTTGGGTAAATATGCTGGTTGGGCTAGGAATCATTTTTGTAATTGTAATCGTATTTTTTGGGTCATTAGATTGGCTCACAGGATATGGCAAGTATGAGAAAGTTCCATCTATTGTTGGGCAAAATATATTGGCTGCACAAAAAATATTAGAGGATAACGGCTTTGAAGTGGCCATTCAAGATTCCATTTATATTGATACAGTTGCTAAGCAGGCTGTTATAAGACAAACACCCGAAGCAGACGCGATGGTAAAACAAGGTAGAACCATTTACTTAACAGTAAATAGGGTAGTTCCACCACAAGTAGAAATGCCCAATTTGGCAGGGTTTTCCATTAAAAGTGCCGAAATGTATTTGCAAAGTTTGGGCCTTAAATTAGGTTATGTTACTTATAAGCCAGATATAGCTAGAAATGCAGTTTTGGAACAATTGTTAAATGATGCTCCGGTAAAACCTGGCGCAAAAATACCTATTGGGTCTGTGATTAGTTTTGTACTTGGAAGCGGGGTAGGCGTAGGAGAAACAGATGTGCCAGATTTGATTGGTCAAACTTTAAATGAAGCAAGAACTTTTTTATCTACTATCAGTGTTAACATAGGATCGGTTATTGCGGTTGGTGCAATAAAAGATTCGGGTGCTGCGTATATCATTAAGCAAAGTCCCGATTTATTTTCGGAAACAATGAGCCCAACTGGAGGGAAATTGCCCAATAAGATACGTCAAGGTCAAATGATGGATCTATATATTAGTGAAACGCCTCCCATAAAAGACACTAGTAAAATTACCCCTATTACACAATAAATTTTATTTTATGCAAACAATTACGGTTGAAGAATTAAAGGCAAAATTAGACGCCGGAGAAAAAATTAATTTAGTAGATGTGAGAGAACCACATGAGCATCAAGCATTTAATATTGGTGGTCGATTACTACCATTAGGTCAAATTCAAACCATGCAAGTTGATGAAATAGAAGACTTAAAAGAAGTTCCTGTGTATGTTTATTGCAGAAGTGGAAACAGAAGTGGACAAGCTTGTTTGATACTAGATACAGCAGGGTTTAAAAATACCATTAATGTTACCGGTGGTATGTTGGCTTGGGAAGAGCGAATTGGTAAATAATGCAATAAAATATATTTAACAAAGCATTGTAAAGCTGGAAACAATTTCCAGCTTTTTTTTGTAGCAGCAATACTGTGTTATTGTTTAAACTAACTCAATGAATAAATTTCTACTACTCGTCTCTTTTTTGTTAATGGTTACTTGCATTCATGCAGGAGTAATTAGTGGCACTATCCGAGCCGCTTCAGACAATAGTCCACTGCCTTTTTCTTCTATATTAATCAAGGGAACAGCAAAAGGCGTTTCTGCCAATAGCAAGGGATTTTATTCCATACAGTTAGAGCCAGGTGAGTATGTATTGGTATGTCAATTTATTGGATATAGTTCTGCTGAGAAAAAAATTAAGATAGGCAATGAACCTATGAGTATAGATTTTAGCTTAGCTCCACAAAATTATAGTTTAAAAGCTGTAGAAGTAAAAAGTGGTGGGGAAGATCCTGCTTATGCTATTATCCGCAATGCCATTCAAAATAGAGAATCGCATTTAAGGGAGATAAAAAAATTTACTTGTGATGTGTATATAAAAGGGCAATTGCAATTGAGGAATTATCCTAGTTCTTTTTTTGGGCAGAAAGTAGATTTTGAAGATGGGGATACTAGTAAAAGGAAAATGATTTTTTTATCGGAAACCATTGCAAAATATGCGGTTGAAGAACCCAATAAGCGAAAGGTAGAAGTGGTGTCTACTAAAGTGAGTGGTAGGAGTGATGGATTTGGTTTTAGTAGTCCACAAATCATTTCATTTTATGAGAATACCATTACCATTGGTAGAAGTTTAAACCCCAGGGGATTTATTTCGCCTATTGCCAATAATGCACTTAACTATTACAAATATAAATTTGAAGGAACATTTTTTGAGTTTGGCAAAGAAGTGAGCAGGATCAAAGTGATTCCCAAAAGGCAATACGAACCTTTGTTTTCGGGATATATCAATATCAGTGAAAATGATTGGCGCATACAAAGTATCGACTTAACTATTTTGAAAGCTCAGCAAATGCAATTGTTAGATACACTATTAATTCGTCAACAATATATACCGATTGGTGAAAATTGGGTCATTAAAAATCAGGTAATTTATCCTTCTGGGAAATTTTTCGGGTTTGATTTTTTTGGAAGTTTTTTACAAGTGTATGATCATTTTGATATAGCACCGGCATTTAAACCCAACTACTTTAATAATACCGTATTGAAATTTTATGATAGCTCTAATAAAAAGTCTGCTGCTTATTGGGATAGCATAAGGCCATTGCCATTGCTTACAGAAGAACTAAAAGATTATAAGCAAAAAGATAGTTTAGAACAAGTGAGAAAAGATCCGCGTTATCTAGATTCCTTAGACAAAATAAGGAATAAATTAACCCTGCCTGGAATGCTCCTAACTGGTCAAAATTTTAGTATACAAAAGAAAAAAATGAATATCAGTTTTGATGGATTGGTTGGCACGCTTAATTACAACACAGTAGAAGGAGGGGTGGTTCAGTTTTCTCCAAGGTTTACCAAAAACTACGAGGGAAGAAATGCGTTAACGATTAGTCCTACTATTCGATATGGATTTGCCAATAAACACCTTAATTCAAGTATTGCTGCTGTATTTAATTTTGGTTCAACTTTTGAACAAAATATTTCATTTGCTGCAGGAAGAAAAGTAATGCAATTCAATAATGACAAACCTATTGGAGAAAGGGTTAACTCACTTTATACACTTATATATGAGTACAACTACATGAAATTTTATGAAGCCGATTTTTTTCAATTAGACTATAATAAGGGTATTGGAAATGGACTGAATATGTATGCGCAGTTTCAATTTCAAAACCGATCTGCTTTAAACAATCTTGCTGATATGAACAGTTGGAAAGATTTTCCAGATCGTGCGTTTACACCAAATTATCCAACTGAGTTGGCGCTCAATAATATGCAGCCCAATAAGGCTTCGATGTTAACGATTGGGATTAGTTGGAGGCCAGGTTCTAAGTATATTGAATTCCCAGATCGTACCATTTCAATTGGCTCAAAATATCCCACTTTTAATGCATCTATCACAAAGGGAATTAATGGATTGTTTGGTAGTGATGTAGATTATACAAAGTGGCAGTTCAGTATGAATGACAATTTAAACCTAAAGCTGTTGGGCCTTTTTAATTATCGGATTAATTTTATACCTGACTATCAGCACTATTTGGGCAATCAAACCCTGTTTGCTGCTAGTTTCTTAAATAGCTTTCAATTAATGCCTTATTACCAATTTAGTAATACGGCTCGTTTCAATGCTTCAGCTCATTTGGAATATCACTTAAATGGCTTTATAAGTAATAAAATTCCTGGGTTTAAAAAATTGAACTGGTTTTTTGTAACTGGTATGAATATGTTGCATATTGATGGCGCAGATGGATATCAGGAATATTTTATAGGACTTGAAAATATTTTTAAAGTTTTAAGGGTAGATTTTGTACAAGGGGCAGAAAAAGGGGGGGCAAAACCATCTGGTTTTAGGATTTCTATGCCCATATTTAGATAATGATTAAATTTGCCTTGAATTTTGGCTGCCCTGCAAGCAGCTCCTTATTAATGGAACATAGGAATCCTATGTCTAAAATGAATGTATGGCACTTCTACACAATCGCGTCTCTAACCAAGAGCTGAAGGAAAAATTAATGAAGGAAAACTTCAAAAGAACAACCATCAGTTTCTATCGTTATTTCCCAGTTCAAAATCCTCAAGAATTTAGAGACAATTTATATAAAACGCTGAATGCGCTAAATGTTTTTGGTAGAATTTATATTGCCAAAGAAGGGATTAATGCGCAAATAAGTGTTCCAACTCATTTAATGGATGCTTTTAAACAAGCTTTGAATGAAACAGAAGGATTGGCTAATCTGAGGTTGAATATTGCTGTAGAGGATCCGAATGGATTAAATGATGAGCTGCAACAAGGTAAAAGTTTTTGGGTATTGAAAATTAAAGTTCGAGAAAAAATTGTTGCAGATGGGATTGAAGATCCAAACTTTTCTATGGAACGCAAAGGCAAATATGTGAATGCTCAGCAGATGAACCAATTGCTCAATGATCCTGAAACAGTAATTGTTGACATGCGCAATCATTATGAGTTTGAAGTAGGTCATTTTCAAAATGCAGTTGAAATACCTTCAGATACATTTCGGGAACAATTACCCATGGCGGTAGAAATGTTAGCAACAAAGAAAGACAAGAATATCATCATGTATTGTACAGGAGGAATAAGGTGTGAAAAAGCCAGTGCATATATGTTGCATCAGGGTTTTGATAAAGTATATCATTTAGAAGGTGGTATTATCAATTACGCTAAGCAAATAAAGGAACAAGGAATACCTGCAAAATTTATTGGAAAAAACTTTGTGTTCGATGATCGATTAGGGGAGCGTATTACGGATGATATTATTGCTAAATGCCATCAATGTGGTAAAGCATGTGATACACATACCAATTGCAAAAACGATGGTTGTCATTTGCTATTTATACAATGCAATGAATGTGCAACTGCTTTTAGCGGCTGTTGCAGTAATGAATGTAAAGACACGATTCACTTACCAAAAGAGCGGCAAGAAGCCATTCGCAAAGGAATCGATAAAGGAAGAAATATATTCAATAAAAGTAGCGCAAGACTAAGACCAAGATTGCCCGAGCTTATTCAAAATGGAGCAGTTTCTGCCAAGCTAAACACTTAGTTTATTTAAGGCATCAATTATACAGCTATCAGTTTCTTCATCTGAAAGGTTGATTGGAACAAATTTTTCTCCAATTACTTTTTCATATAATTCTATGTAACGGCTGCTAATGGTATTAACCCAGTCATCAGACATTGCTGGAACAGTTTGACCTTCCTTGCCCATGAAATTATTTTGAATCAACCATTCCCTTACGAACTCTTTACTTAATTGTAATTGACGTTCCCCTTTAGCTTGTCTATCTTCAAATCCATCTGCATAAAAATATCTGGATGAATCGGGTGTATGAATTTCATCCATCAAATAAATAGTGTCTCCAATTTTACCAAATTCATATTTGGTATCTGCTAAAATTAACCCCCTGGAAGCTGCAATAGATTTTCCTCTTTCAAAAAGGGCATAAGTGTATTTTTCTAAAATGGCCCAATCTTCTTTTGAAACCAATCCTTGTTCAATAATGGCTTCTTTGGTAATATCTTCATCATGGCCCTCAGCCGCTTTTGTAGAAGGGGTAATAATCGGATGTGGGAAAAAATCATTTTCCTTTAATCCTTCTGTCATTTGAACTCCGCAAATGGTTTTTTGGCCGCTGTTATAGGTGCGCCATGCGTGCCCTACTAAATTGCCCCTCACTACCATTTCTATTTTGAATGGAGTACATTTTTTACCAATTGATACATGGGGTGCAGGAGAAATTGTTAACCAATTAGGACATATATCAACAGTTTTATTCAACATATAAGCAGCAATTTGATTCAGCACTTGTCCTTTATAAGGGATGGTTCGGGGCAAGATTACATCAAATGCGGATATACGGTTACTAGCAATCATCACTAACCAATTGTCTTTAATGGTATATACGTCACGAACTTTTCCGCTATAAAAAGCGGTTTGCTGAGGAAATAATTTAGGTGCCATTGCACAAATTTAAAACTGGAATGCTCCAAAATGGGAGCTGGCTGATTTTTTTTCTCCACAAACTTGCCATCAAACACAATAAATTAAATTTTTGCAAGTACTTAACATATACTATTTTGCTTCATATTTCAAACAAAAAATGCCATTATGAGAAGATTATTAGCCCAATTAGGCATGTTTGTGTTCGCAAGTTTGCTGAGTTTTTCAGCAATTGCACAGCAAGCAACCACTGTTTCTGGATCTGTTAAAAACGGTAAATCAAAAGAAGTGCTCTCTGCTGTTTCCGTTTCTGTTAAAGGTGGAACAGCTGGAACCTATACGGATGACAAGGGTAATTTCAAGTTTTCTACTGTACAAAAATTACCATTTACATTGGTATTTTCCTCTGTAGGTTATGCTGCTAAAGAAGTAAGTGTAAAAAGCAACAATGAAACAGTATCCGTTGATTTGGATGCCTCTTTTACTTTAGGTGATGAAATTGTTGTTTCTGCATCAAGAGTGCCAGAACGTATATTAGAATCTCCTGTATCTATCGAGCGTATCAGTGCTGCGGCAATTCGCAATGCCCCTGCTGCAAATTATTATGATATGATCGCTAGCTTAAAAGGAGTAGACGTTGTATCTGCTAGTTTAACTTTTACTAGTGTAGGTACCCGTGGTTTTAATAGCAGT
>VIKJ01000051.1 GCA_008080615.1 Chitinophagaceae bacterium
AATTTTGGTTGTTTGTGCATTTGAAGTGTTTGAGAACAATACGCCCACTGCAATTGCCACACACACGAATAAGAATTTTTTCATTGTAACGAGATTGATTGTTGAAATTTGATTGTTGATTTGATAGTTTAGACTTATTGTTTGTTATTAATTCACTAATATTTAATTCCCATTTCTCTCAGCACATCATCACTCTTATCTAACTTTGGGTCGGCAAATATAACGGTAATTCCTTCACTTTTATCTAGGATAAAATCATAAAATCGGGCAATTGCAATCTTTTGAATGGCATTGTACACCTTATCCTGTATAGGTTTTACCAATTTTTGGCGTTCTTTAAACAAATCACCTTCGTATCCAAAGCGCTTTTTTTGCAGGTCTCTCACTTCTTTTTCTTTTACAAACAATTCATCTTCTCTTTTCTTCTTTAAATCGTCTGTAAGCATTACCTGCTCTGCTTCGTAGTTTTTATACATTTTGTCTAGCGCAGCCTGCTTATCATCAATCTCTTTTTGCCATTGCTCGCCCAATTGTTGCAATTTTTTATCTGCTTCTTTGTACTCAGGAACCTTGCTCAATATGAACTTGGTATCGATGATGGCATAACGCTGTTGCGCTTGAACGCCCATAGACATACATAAAACAGCAAGAAATAATAGCATTGTTTTTTTCATACTAAATGATTTTTAAAGGTTTATTCTGGTTCAAAACCTAACATGAAGGTGAATCTTGCAGCATCCTTCATAGAATTGGTTCCATTAAACCTATCCAATCCTATGCCATAATCAAATCCTAGCAATCCAAACATGGGTAAAAAGAAGCGCATACCTACACCCACCGACCTTCTTAGCTGAAAAGGATTGTAGTCTTTAAAGGAATACCATCCATTGGCTGCTTCAAAAAAGCCGAGTGCAAAAATGGTACTGCTTGGGTTTAAACTAAGCGGGTAACGCATTTCCATGGTGTATTTATTAAATATCGTAAAGTACTGGCTAGCCCTTTGCTGATCGGGGTTTACTCTAGGGTTAGAATTATCATATACCGGATAACCTCTATGTGCAATAATATCAAAACCCAATAAGGCAAACTGATTGGTTAAGCCCGCATCACCCACTTGAAAACGTTCAAACGGCGAGGTTTTTAAGTCTTGATTGAATTTTCCTACAAATCCAAACTTGGCGGCAAATCGCATTACAAATTGTTTATTTCTGTCTTCTCCATGTGGTTTACCCAATGGCACAAACCATTCTCCATTAAAACGCCACTTGTGGTATTCAATCCATTTGTATGGATTTTCGGTAGGATTTATTTGTGCATCAAATAGAGAAAACGGTGGTGTTATTTGCAAGCTAGCCAAGAAACTAGATCCCGATTTAGGGAACATGGGTTGATCCACTGATGAACGTTGCAAAGACAACCGCAGGTTTAAGTTATTGATATTGCCATTGTTTAACCCTGGCAAATTAGTTGGATCTATGGCATAGTTACTCAATTTGTATCGGGTATAGTTTAAACCCATAGAAAAAGAGAAATAATCATCTGGCCACTTCAACTGTTTAGCAATACTAGCAGTTGCACCTGTTGTTAAAATATAACTGGTATTGGCATAATTTGGATCATAAAATCCTGTAGTAGGATTATAGGTTTGTCCAAACTTGGTACTAAATACGCTTACTGTAAGTGCATTTCTTTTTTTACCACCCAACCAAGGTTCGGTAAAAGATAAATTGTAAGAACGGAAGGCTTTACCATTACTCTGTAATCGTAAACTTAATTTTTGTCCGTCTCCCATTGGCAAAGGATCCCATGCTTCTTTGTGAAAAATATTCTTTGCAGAGAAGTTATTAAAAGATACCCCCAATGTACCGGTAAGACCAATCAATCCACCCCATCCTGCACTTAATTCTAACTGATCACTCGATTTTTCCTCTACACTATAGTTAATATCCACTGTGCCATCTTCCTGATTAGGAACAGGGTTGGGCGTAATTTTTTCCTGATTAAAATAATTCAATTGGGCCAATTCACGAACCGAACGAATCAATAATTGTCTGCTGAATTTTTCGCCTGGAATGGTTCTGAGTTCTCGGCGTATTACATATTCTTTTGTTCTATCGTTACCAGTAATGCGCACATTTTTAATAGTTGCTTGTGGGCCTTCAATTAACCTGATTTCAAAATCAATGGTATCATTATAAACGGCTGTTTCAACAGGATCTGTTCTAAAGAACAAGTATCCATCATCCTGATACAATCCACTGATATCACCCCCATCGGGTGATGAAGATTTACCTAATTTTTTATTGAGCGTTTCCTGATTATAAATATCTCCTTTTCTAATTCCTAAAATGGTAGTTAAAATAGAATCGGAATATTTGGTATTTCCTCTCCAAGTAATATTTCCAAAATAATACTTGCGACCCTCATTCATTTTGATATCAATATTCAAATTGCCATTGGCTGTATTGTATACTGTATCACGCTCAACGGTTGCATCTCTATAACCCAATGTGTTATAGTAATCAATTAAACTCTCTTTGTCTTCTATGTATTTTTTCTCATCAAATTTGGCAGAAGATAATTTAATTCGAACATAGGGATCCAATACTTTTTTTGTTTTACTAAAAGTTAAGAATCCTCTCTCCTTCATGTATTCATCAAAAGTATAATGATCGGGTACTACAATTTTTCCACTATCATAACTAGGAAATAAAGTAAGTCTTGATCTTTCTTTAGAACCTTTCAATTGCTTTTTTAGTTTGGCTTCTTCTATTGTAATATTACCAAAATTGATATTGCTGATTTTAACTTTAGGTCCCTTATCAATAATAAAATCCAATGCCAATGTATTATTGTTAAAGCTAGTATCCTTTCGTTCAGCTACTTTCACGATCGTAGATCTGTAACCCTTTTCGGCGTAATATTTTTTAATCACTTCCGATGCGGTGATTTTCATATTCTCAGTAACAACCCTGTTGGGTACCAAACCTGTTTTGCCGCGCAAATCATCAGACTGCCCTTTAGGAATACCTTTAAAATAAAAATTAGATAAACGAGGACGCTCTGTTACATCAATCTCTATTTCAATTTCTTTGCCAGTTACCTTGGTTACATAAATAGCTACATCACTAAAATAATTCTGCCCCCATAATTTGGTGATGGCTTTAGAAAATTGGTCTCCTCCAGGAATGGCAATTTCATCTCCAATACTAATATTGGCAATAGAGATCAAGAGGTTTTCATCAAAGAATTTATTTCCAGTTACTTTAATAGCAGCAACCTTATATTTTTTAGATGTCTTTTGGCTAAATAGATTAATCAGATCTGCTTCAATAGAAGTAATAGTAGTATCTGTGCCGGATGACTGTTGCGCAACTGCCGTTTGAGAAAATAATAAAACAACTAAGCCCAACAATGATAATTTAAACACTTTCTGCATCCCGTTTCTGTTTGTTCTGTTACCTGCTAAAACACAGGTACTCAGCAATTAATTTGGTTATTTAGGTTGGGCAAATTACCCCGAATAATGAAAACTGTTTGTTAAACCTGTATTTGTTGCCGGGTTTTTCCAAATCTACGTTCCCTGCCTTGGTAATCAATGATGGCTTCATACAGATTTACTTTTCTAAAATCGGGCCAGCGGGTATTGGTAAAGTATAATTCGGCATAAGCCAATTGATACAATAAAAAATTGCTGATCCGATATTCACCACTGGTTCTAATCATCAATTCAGGATCGGGAAAATCACTGGTAGAAAGGTATTGCTGCAAGGTATCTGCATTAATGGTATGCGGATCAATTTTACCAGCCTGCACATCTAGGCCAATATTTTTTACTGCATTTACCAATTCCCATCTACTGCTATAACTCAATGCCATTATGAGGTTCAGCCCAGTGTTATGCGATGTCATCTCTAATGCTTCATTCAATTCTATCCTAGCAAAATGGGGTAACATATTCAAATCGCCTATCACATGCAATTTGATATTGTTCTTATTCAATACCGGCACTTCCTTATGAATAGTATCTACCAACAAGCCCATCAATCCTTCTACTTCCTGCTGGGGACGATCCCAGTTTTCAGTACTAAATGCATATAGGGTAAGGTATTGTATACCCAACTCTGCAGCACCTTCTACAATATCGCGCACACTTTCTACTCCGTGAAAATGACCGTATAAACGCTCCTGCCCTTTTTCTTCGGCCCAACGCCCATTCCCATCCATTATGATAGCAATATGACTGGGTAGTTGCTCCTTATTGATTTTAGGCAAAAGGTTTTCCTGTTGAACCATGCACTCGATTTAGGGGGCAAAATTAACAAAATCAACGGTTTCTGCAGATTTAAATGCAATAAAAGACTAGGAATTAATTAATTAGTTGGGCAACGGTAGTTCTGGAAGTTAAATGAGAGGCCAATTTTGATGGTGGCGTAGGAGTCTTTTTTAAGGCTATTGCCACGCTGGCGGCCTTTTGCACCAATAGATGAGCCTGTTTCATAACTTCTGTCTTGTAACAAAAAAGCAGGTGAAACCGAGCCATCTGGCAAGGGAGGGAATGCATCAGGGGCATATAAACCGCTAACATCATCCAAGTAATCGGTATTGGTGAAGCGATAAACAATCTCTGTAAAAAAATTCACCCGCTCATTGAGGGCATATTTAAAGCCAAGGGTGAATGGAATACTGATGGCTGTTGAGCCATATGGATTGAGGTTGGGATACTGAGAACTTCCCTGACCTTCGGTTCCCAAGGCGCGAAGCAGGTATTTTTGCCCATTTAAATAGGCATATGGATCATAGGAGAATACTGCGATACCCAATCCGATATAAGGCGTGTAATTGTAGCCCTGAAATCCGGGCTGAAAGCGAAAAAAGTTAAAATCACCAGATAAACCCAACTCCCAAATACTGGTATTAAAGCTCAGATTTCTTCTACGTTGAACCGAATTTTGGCTATAAATATCCGAATAACCCAAAAAACTATATTCGCCCGAAATACGGATGCCTACATAATTAGAAAGTTGTTTTCTATAAAAAGCGCCAAAAGCAATTTTGGGACTATTGATTCTTGCATCTGGATTTAAATCGCCAAAATAATGCCCAAGACCAACCCCAACGCCAATTTCACCGGTATGAACAAAGCTTTCCATAAGCTGTGCTTTTGAAGCTGTCCATGATAACAGAACAATAAAAAATATGCCGGCTTTTTTGATCATAAAGAAGAAGATACTGGGTTTCTTATTTGTAAAATAGCATCAAAAATCAATACCAAAAATGTTAATTTCTTTTATCAAGACCCCAAGTAAGTTTAGAACGCAGCGTGGATAGAAAAGTATTTTCGTTTAAGCGAATCAAGTTAACCCCAAAATTTTCTTTTCTAATGGCCAACTGAACGGTTTTAGGAACTATTTCTCTACGTGCATCCATTGCACAAATAAATTGGTCTGACCTTCCTTCTACTTCAAAAGAAATAATATTGTTATCAGGAATTACTATAGATCGAACATTTAAATTATGAGGTGCAACTGGCGTGATTACCAAACTAGAAGAATCGGGAAATACGATAGGGCCATTGCAACTAAGATTGTAGCCGGTAGAACCAGTTGGGGTTGCTACAATTAAACCATCAGCCCAATACGTATTTAAGAACTCTCCATTCATATACGTATGAATTTTAATCATCGGAGAAATATCTCTTTTATAAATAGCAAACTCATTTAAAGCAAATGGCGCATCTGTAAAAAGCGGCATGTTAGAATCTAAATGAATCAAGGTTCTTTTATCAATTAAAAAAGTATGATTCACTAATGCGTCTACTGCAACTGTAAGTTCTTCTCTGCTTATGCTTGCTAAAAATCCAAGCCTTCCAAAATTGATTCCTAATAAAGGAATATTTTTTTCTTTCACCAATGTAACAGCATCCAGCATGGTGCCATCACCACCTAAACTAATTAGGCAATCGATAGATTCATCTAAATCTTCAGAGCCCCCAAATGATATTAATTTTTTTGTAAGATGATCTGGGATAGTAAACTGTTCTACCAATGTATTGTACAATAATATCTCGGTATCATATCTACCCAATTCTTCTAATAATATTAATAAGGGATTTTCTTGCTCAATATCTAACCCACGGCTGTAAATAGCAACTTTCATAATCAATTATTTAAAAAAATGCAGCTGATTCAATTGAAAAAGCTGCTACATATTGAGGTATGAAATCAAATGATTGTAATTTTCTTTTAACTCATTTGCATACTCTTCTTCTCCAAAATAATATCGCACCACGTAGTCGTAGCGTTGAAATGTGGCTACTATATCAGATACTTCTATCTTGTTAATCTTAAGGGTAATAATCACCATACCTGTTCCCGCTTCGGTATACGTATTCAATTGGGTAATATAAGAATCATTGGTTTCTACTAAGCGGCTTAATTCACCAAAAGAAAAATTCCTTTTATCGGTTTCTAATACTATCACCGCACCCTTTTCTTCCATACCTAAAAACAAAGAAACAGCTTTGATTAATTCTTTCGAAAGCACTACGCCCAATAATTCCATCTGCTCATTTACTACTGGTAACAAAGACAAATCTTGATTGGAAATTAATTTGAGTGCATTTAAAAAATGTTCTTCGCTTTTAACGGAAATTTTTTTGAGTACTTCAGGATTAGACAAATGAATATCTGCCTCCTCGGCATCTAACAAATCGTCTTTTGCAACGATGCCTACAAATTTATCTTCGCTTAGTACAGGCAAATGCAATACATCATAATCATCCATCAACTGTAAAGCAAAACTGGCTTTATCAGCAATGTTCAACGAAGGGAAACTGGTATTTAATAATTGAGATACGAGCATGCCGAATCTAAGTATTTGCTAACTGTTTTTGAAGAAAGCTATCTAAAATTGCGTTGAATTCTTCGGGCACTTCCATCATAGGTGCATGTCCGCATTTGTCTATAAAATGCAATTCACTATTAGGAATTAATTTATTAAACTCTTTACCTACAAATGGTGGTGTAATAATATCATTGTTACCCCATACCAATAAAGTAGGTTGTTTTATTTGATTCAATTCCTCTCCCAAATTATTGCGAATAGCGCTTTTTGCAAGTGCAATAATTTTAATCACTTTAACCCTACTATTGGTTATTTCAAACACTTCATCTACCAATTCTTTTGTAGCAGTTTCTGGATCGTAAAAAGTAAGTTGTGTTTTTTTCTTGATGTACTCATAATCACCTCTCTTAGGATAACTATCGCCCATTCCATTTTCGAACAAGCCGCTGCTTCCTGTAAGTGTTAATGATTTAATTAGTTCAGGATGTTTTAAAACATGTACTAATGCAACATGACCTCCCAATGAATTTCCTAATAAATGAATATTGGTATAACCTCTAGTTTCGATAAACTTGTTTACATATTTTGCTAAATTGCTTACTAAAATGGTTTACCAAGTGTTCAAAATTGCTCATTGCACCAAATAATCCATGAAGCAAAAGCAAGGTTTCTCCTTCTCCTACTTCAACAAATTTGAACTTCTCTATTTCTTTAATTTCGTAATTCATGCGTTCTTTTGCAATTCATGCTAAAGTAGCGAAAATAAGGCATATATCATAGTTACCAACGATGGAATATGGGCTTAACCCAAGTTCTTACTCAATCCCTCAAAGAAAGCACTCAGTTCTTCAAATATTCCTTTAAATACAGGTATTATTTTACCAAAAACGTTAATTGCTTCTGGGCCCCAAAAATGAATATAGGGATAGGTTTTAGATGCCGCAATGGTAGCAGGTTTTATTAAGTGCAATTGTTCTGCATAAAAAATCAATACACTATAAACCGTAATATAAATACAACAGAATAATAATATACCTCCCACACTATTCAGCCATCCCAACATAGAAAAACTCAGCAAGGTTTCAATTATTTTAGCCAACATTTTTACTACAATACCTACTGCAATCATTATGAGTATGAATGCAAGAAAAGGCAGCCAAGCTGCTTGTACATTAATGGTATCTGCTAACCATCTTGCTACCAATGCACTCATTTTTAGTGCAGCAGCCAATCCTAAAAAAATGGCTAAAAAAGAGAATGCTGCTACAACTAGTCCTTGTTTCATTCCTTTAAAAATGGCTAGGACCAATAGTAGCAGCAAACAAAAATCAATCAACATGATTCAATTATTTCTCTAGTAACGCTTTTACTGCCGCAGCAATTGCTTTACCGTCCGATTTACCAGCTAATTGTTTGCTAGCAACACCCATTACTTTACCTAGGTCTTGCAATGAAGAAGCGCCTACTGTTGCAATAATGGCTGCAATTTCCTTTTCTAAATCAGCCGCAGATAATTGAGCAGGTAAAAAACGTTCTATAATCGCAATCTCTTCTAATTCTTTCTGGGCAAGGTCTGCACGATTTTGCTGTTGAAATATTTCCAAAGAATCTTTGCGTTGCTTTACCAGTTTTTGCAACATTTTTAATTCGCCATCTTCGGTAATTTGTCCATTGGCACCTGGCTCGGTTTTGGCTTTGATAATTTCTGCCTTTATAGCCCTTACACCTCTTAACATTGCTTCGTCTTTAGCCTTCATAGCTTCTTTCATCAAAGACATTACTTTTTCTTCTAAGCTCATGGTTGTTTTATTTATTGTCTTTTAATTGTGTTGCACGAAATTTTTTATAAAAATCTTTTGCATAAACTTTCATCTCTGCAGTTAGTTCTTGATTTTGAGTGGCCCTTAAAAAAGTGTCTGCCATACCCATTAATGTTTGGTAATAAAAATCGGCCATTTCATCTACCATCATTTCCTTGGTCCATAAATCTATGCGCAAGGCCGATTTATCTGCACCATCCCAAAATGCCAGCATCATGGCTTTGGCTTCTTGCTTTAAATCGGCGGTACTATCGCTAGCACTCCAATGAATATTTTGGGGTACTTTATGTTCATCTAAACTAATATCAACAGAAATATTTGACTGTTTCATACGTATATAGGGTGTTTTAAGGGTGCAAAATTAAGCCGAAACTGTTACCGTAGCCATTATTTCCTTCCAAAAAGCGGTTGCAGCAGCATCCCAACTATATAATTGGGCCCTTTCTAGCCCTCTATCTATATATACTTTCCTGTATTGCTCATCTCTATACAATAATTGCATATACTCAGCTATTTCCTTGGGGTTTTGTGGATCTGCATACAAGGCGGCCGTATCGCCCACTTCTATCATACTAGAATTTTTTCCTGCAATTACAGGCACACCTGCCTGCATAGCTTCTACCATGGGTAAGCCAAAACCTTCATAATTAGAAACATAAATAGAGGCATAAGCAGCAGCAGTAAGCTTTTGTAAGGCTTCTTCTTGTATATATCCTGTAAGAATCACCTCCTCTTTATATTTAAACGTTTTCAGTTTTTGTAAAAAAACGGCATAGTTCCATGCTAGCCTACCCGCAATTACCAGTTTCATATTGGTTTTATGCCACTTCTTAAAAAGCGAAAATGCCTTAAGCACGTTTAGCAGATTTTTTCGGGGGCTAATGCCTCCAACACAAATAAAGTATTCATTTCCTTCGGGAGTATAAGACATTTTAACCTGCTCTTTCTCTTCCCAACTAAGTGGCTTGAATCCTTCTCTAGCCGCGCCAGGTACAACTTTGATGCTTTTATTGATATGGGGATATTGTTGTTCAATATCTTTTTTAGAAAATTCAGAAACGGTTATAACCCTAGTTGCTTTTTGGAGAAATTTTGGGGTGAACTGTTGATAATGCCAGCGTTGGTGCCAGCTTATTTGTTTAGGAAAATGCTTAAAAGCAAGATCATGAACCACCATTAATTGGGGAACTGAACTGGTTAAACTACAAAACCCATAAGGTTGTATCCAAATGGCTGGCTTGTACTTTTTTAAAGCTAGTACAACACTTATATTGTACCAATATAAAAAAGCAGGTACATGTCTAGCAGCAGGCCCCACTTGTATGGCTTTTACATTGTCTGCAAAAAGAAAATTTGGGCTAAAGGGTCTGTCAAAAACCAATAAAAATTCGTGTTCAGGATGGGCCAATGCCATCCTTTTCACCATTTCTGTTGCATAATGCCCATAGCCTTCCAGGTTATTTTGCTGAAAAAAAATGGCATTAATGGCAATTAGCATACAAAAAGGGGGTCGTTAAAAATGAATTAGTAGGGCTAATTTAATCGTGAAAATCTGTTACACCTCCAGAAACAGTGTATTTCATGGCATCTGCTGCACTTACATTGTTTAAACTACGAACCCTGCTCAAGGGTACAATATAAGTAATACCCGAAATAGCATAAGAATGCGGAACATAAACAGTTACATGATCTTCTAACCCAAAATCGGCACTGCTTTGCTGGGTAACAAAACCAATACGCCATACATCTGTAGCATCCACATTTACCAGTACTGGCTTGTCGAATTTCTTTTTATTTCCAGCAAATGCTTCTAAAAAGTCTTTTACAGAGGAATAAATAAACTTGATTCCAGGTGTTTTTTCTAATACGGTGTCTAATAAAGCCACTAATCGTCCTACAGCAAATAAAGAAGAAAGCCAGCCTACTAATAAAACCATTCCAATTACTACCAAAAAACCAAGGCCAGGAATTTTAATGAGGTTACCCTCCAAATCTTTTTTGATGAGGCTAGGTGCTACAGCATGTAAAATATTGGGTAAAATATCGTCTACCAGATTAAATAAACTCAACACAACCCAAATGGTAATACCAATGGGGGCCAGTACAATTAATCCTTGAAAAAAGTACTGCAATAGGCGTCTTAGAAATGCACGAAAGCTCATATACTTGGGCAGTTAGCCATTATATTCATTGCAAGATGCACCAAATTCTACACATTACCATTTATCCTTGTTTTTGTACGTTAATGAAAATTTAACCCAAAAAGGTGTTGGAAACTTTGGTTACGAAAATAGTTTCCTTAGTTTTGCGCTCCCAATTATATCAATATGGAGCAAAGAATTACTAATAAGGCAAGGGAACTCTTTTTCCGTTACGGGCTAAAGAGCGTAACAATGGATGACATTGCTACAAACCTAGGTGTGAGCAAAAAAACCATCTACCAATACTATACCGATAAAGACAGTATTGTAGAAGCGGTGATGTTATTTGAAATCCAAAGAGGGGAGCGTGAATGCAATCAATACAGCAATCAAAGTGAAAATGCAGTGCATGAAGTATTTATGACTATCGATATGATGCAAGAAATGCTTTCTACCATGAACCCTGCGTTGATTTTTGAAATGCAGAAATACCATCCCAACGCATTTAAAATGTTCAATGATCACAAGCATCAATTTATATATCAAACAATCAAAGCCAATTTAGAACGTGGCCAAAGAGAAGAATTGTATAGGCAAGAATGCAAGAATTGAATGCAGAGGTTTTGGCCAAGTATAGAGTGGAAACACTTTTTCTTCCATTTAGTCAAGAAGTATTTCCAATGGCCAAGTTCAACATATTTCAGGTTTCATTAGAACTGATGAATCATTTCTTATTTGGCATCACTACACCCAAAGGACAAAAACTAATTACGAAATATAAACAAGCAAAAAAAACCAGTATATGAGCATAACAAAACAAGCAATCGGTTTGCTCAGTCTGGTATTCTTCTTTAACATACTCCAGGCGCAAAAACAAAATAGTCGCTATGAGTTTAATGTTGAACAAACAGTTGCTTATGCTAAAAAGCATAATGTACAAGTGAAGAATGCCTTATTGAACATTCAATCACAAATTCAAACCAACAGAGAAATTACCGCTTCTGCATTGCCGACCATTACAGGTGCAATGGGAACACAATATTTTCCCAATGTTGCAGTTCAAACATTGCCCAACTTTATTTCACCAGCTACATACCAAGTATTGGTAAATGAAGGCGTAAAAGATGGCAGCGGCAATCCAATAAAAATGCCAGGCGACTTTGGATTTATTCAAGCACAGTTTGGAACAAAATGGAATGCAAGTGCAGGAGTTTCATTGCAACAGTTATTATTCGATGGGCAAGTATTTGTTGGCTTGCAAGCGCGTAGGGCTTCTATTGAATTTCAAAATAGCGCAGCAGAAGTAACTGAAGTAAATATCAAATCGAATATTTATAAAATTTACTACCAGCTTATTGTTAGTAAAACACAAATTCAGTTATTAGATGCCAATATTGGAAGATTAGAAAAATTATCCAATGATATTGGTGCACTCTACAAAAATGGATTTGCCGAAAAAATTGACCAAGATAAATTAGCAGTACAGTTAACCAATATCAGAACCGAGAAAATAAAAGCATTAAACGCCATTTCCATAGGATATATGGGTTTAAAAACATTGATTGGCATGCCCGTAAGCGATACATTGATTTTGACTGAAACACTCGATTACAGTAAAATAAAAGACAATCTTGTTGCAGACACTTCATTTAAACACGAAGACAGAAAAGAGTTTCAATATCTTTCTTTTGCAAAAAAATTGGGAGAGTATAATGTAAAGCGCTATCAGTTAAGTTATTTACCCACCCTTGCACTAGGAGCCAGCTTTAGTAAAGTAGCTCAAAGAAATGAATTTAACTTTTTCAATAAGGGTGATTGGTTCTCCTCATCTGCAATTGGCTTAAATCTTTCTGTTCCTATTTTTAGCGGATTTGCAAAAGACGCCAGAGTTAAAAAAGCTAAGATAGAATTACAGGCTACGCAAAATCAATTAGATAATTTAAAGCTTACTATAGATAATGAAGTAGAACAAGCTATTGCAAAATACAATTCTGCTATTGTTACCATGGAAGCTCAAAAACGTAATATGGACTTGGCCGAGCGTGTATATGCACAAACTAAAAAGAAATACGAAATAGGCACTGGATCAAATACCGAAATCAATGCTGCAGATGTAGACCTTAAAACTGCTCAAACCAACTATATCACATCACTCTACGATGCCATCATTGCCAAAGTAGATTATTTAAAAGCAACCGGAAAACTATAATTCTATCAATTTAAAAAAAGCAATATGCAATCGATAAAACAATTATTTTTTGTAGCCTTTACTGCAACCATCTTGATGAGTTGTGGCGGAAGCAAAAACAACACATTAGCCGAAAAGAAATCGGAACTGGAAAAATTACAAGCAGAGCATGCTACCATTACTGATAAAATGAATGCCTTACAATTAGAAATTGCTAAACTAGATAGCAGTTCAAAGGATAATAGTTTAGCAAAACTAGTTGGTGTAAGTCCTGTAACCGTTCAAACTTTTGCGCACTATATAGATTTACAAGGTAGCATTACATCCGATAATGTATCTTATGTAGCACCAAGAATGGGGCCTGGGCAAGTGAAAGCCATTTATGTAAAAAAAGGCGACCCAGTTAAACAAGGTCAGTTATTGTTAAAACTAGATGATGCTGTTGTTAGGCAAAGTGTAATTGCAGCTACTAAAAACTTAGAAACGCTCAAGACACAATTGAATTTTGCCAAAGACATTTACAACCGCCAGGGAAGTTTATGGAAAGAAGGGATTGGTACAGAAGTACAGTACCTCTCTGCTAAAAACAATGTACAAGCTTTAGAAGCACAATTAGCAGCAGCTCAAGAACAAATAAAAGTAGCACAGGAACAATTAAATGCTACCAATATTTATGCTGATGTTACAGGTGTAGTAGACGACTTAAATGTTCG
>VIKJ01000052.1:0-1012 GCA_008080615.1 Chitinophagaceae bacterium
CAATTTATTGTCTACGTAAAAGTTGATTTCATTAGCAGTCCAAACAATACTATACACATGAAACGCAGTAGATAGGTCTTTGAAGTTTAACCCTGCAGTTTTTTGTGTTCCTTTTATTCCATTAAACGCATTGGTATGCACCGTGCCCAAAACAGAATCGGGCCAATAGCCCACATTCTCCATAATATCTATTTCTCCGCTACGCGGCCATCCGCCATATTTCCAATCGGTAGGCAACATCCAAATGGCGGGCCACATTCCACGCCCTGCGGGTAGTTTAGCGCGTATATCCAATCGGCCATATTTCCAATCGCCCTTGTTTTTGGTAACCAATCGCGCGGAAGAATATTCAGCCCCTTCTATCTTTTCTTTACGGGCTTCCATTATCAGGTACCCTTTTTCTACACGTGCATTATTGGTATTGGCTACAGTATAATATTGCAATTCATTATTGCCCCATCCACAACTTTGAGGGCAGCCCTTTCCCTTATCATAACTCCACTTGCTACTATCGGGTAATCCGCTTCCATTAAACTCTTCGCTCCAAACTAATTTATTAAATTGTGTATTTGCTTTAGATGAAAAAAGCACCAGTAGGATAAACATAAACCTGCCAATGCTATTTATTGATTTTTTCATAATTATTTACTTCTACTGATAAACCCGAATATAATCTACTTCCATTGTGGCATTGCTAAACGTATTGTCTATTGCACCACCAAACGTGCCACCCATTGCTAGATTCATAATCAAGAAGAAATTCTGATTAAAGGGTAATGATGAATTATTGGCTACTGTATGAAACACTGTTCCATCTACAATAAATTTTATTGAGCTTGCATTCCATTCCATAGTATAAATATGAAACTCTGTTGTAGCGTTTAAAATATCTCTTGTGCCGCCATCTGCGTTGCCCCCAAATCTGGCAGGGTAATGTGCCGTGCCATAAATTTTATTTAGTTGCGAGCCCTTGTGTTCCATAATGTCTAACTCTCCACATGCTGGCCAACCT
>VIKJ01000052.1:1069-19042 GCA_008080615.1 Chitinophagaceae bacterium
CCTGCTGTATTGATATTACTGCCCAACGTCCAAACTGCAGGCCAGGTTCCAATACCAGCTGGCAATTTAGCCTTAACCTCTACCTTTCCATATTTAAATGAAAATTTATTTTGAGTTAAAATACGGGCAGATGTATATGCGCTTCCGCTAAAGCTTTCTTTGATTGCTTTAATTTTTAATGTGCCATTAGATACAAATGCATTGTCTAAGCGATTGGTATAATACTGCAATTCATTATTACCCCAACCTCCCGAACCAGTTCCAATATCATAACCCCATTTAGAAGGGTCTGGTGCGCCTGAGGCATCAAACTCATCAGAAAAAACCAAAGACAAAGAAACTGTTACAGTTATGGTAGTAGATTTAGAAATACTTTGCCCGGTGCTACTTTTGGCAATTACGTTTACGGTATAAGAACCAGATGCAGGATATTTATAGGTAACAATTCCCGATGCAACCGTTTGAAAAATACCATTTCCAAAATCGTATTCATATGTACTTGCATTGGTAGCTGTTGCAGTAAAACTTACGTTTCCGCTATTGTCTGAACTTACTACAGCATTCAATGTAAGATTGGTGGGTGCTACTACTGCAGGAACAGTATCCTTCTTGCCACAGGATAGTAGCAAAAAGGAACTGATCCAAACAATGCTTAATATATACTTCATGCCTATTTCACTCTTAATTTCTGATACCAAGAATTTCCGTCTATACCAATATTTCTCAGGCTTAACTCTGTAGCCGAAATAGCCAGTATTTCATAACTAGTTCCGCCTGTTCCAAAATTAATAATTCCATTTCCAGGAACTGTAAATGCAATTCTAGTTGAATTTGCAGCAGTAGACCCGGTACTTGCGTCCATAAAACTCAGTCTTCGAGGAGCAGCAATAGACATAGCAAAACAAGCATCACCACCACTAAATCCATAAAAAGCACTAGCAGCACCAATAGCAAAGGATTGTCCTTTGTTGTCGATGGTCATAGTGATATTATTATTTACATCTTTGCTAAAACTAATTTCATCATCATAAGCACATGCTTCTCTAGAATTTGGTCCTGCTGCATACCAGATGGGTGAAAATTCGTTTGCTGGTCCTACTCCAAAATGTCCTGGTGCACCCTTATCGGTAATCCAGGTTTTAGCCGATCCACCAGTTAAAGCGGCAACAATATTTGCAGGAATTTCAAATGCTACAAACACGGTTATCTTTTTACTGATAGTACTTATTGCTCCACCCGTACCTACTGCATTAATGGTAACCATATAATCGTTGGTACCCGGTGTAGTGTACTTGTAGGTAATAGAACCACTTGGAACTACCTGGGTTTTTCCGTCACCAAAATCTATATTATAGGTAAGTGCATTGGCAGCGGTAGTTTTTATAGTTACCGTACCAGTACCGTTTCCGTTAGGGTTGCTTGCATCTACACCGGCTATTGTTGTAGTTAGTGTTAATGCACTAGGAACTTTTACAGCCCCAAAATTGTAATCTGTTTTTTTACATCCCGAAATCCATAACTGGGTAATCAGTAGTACTACAGATAATTTAGTGATATACTTAAACATATAATTTGTTTTATGCTTTTAAAAAAGATTGATATCATCAAAATAGAACGTGAAATTAGAACTTCCATCGCCCACTGTTCCTAGTTCAAAGATCAATACGATCTTATGATAGCTATTTGCAGTATTGATAGTGCTATAATCGAATGTAAGTTCTTCCCAGCCATTAGCAACTGTTGTGGTCACTTCTTTTTCAAAGTTCAACGCTCCATTGGTTGCATTTTCTACTTTCAATAATACCTTGGCACCAACACGAGGAGAATACACTTTCATTTTAAAAGTTTTCTTAGCAAAATCTATAGGTCCTGCCAACTCTATAAATGATCCTCCCCAAGGTTGTCCTGCACTCTTAACCATTTTACCTACTTTGTTGCTGGCATTAATTCCAGTTTTAAATGGATTATCTACAACAGTAGCTCCACCACCATCAAAATTGGTAAACGTATAAGTAAGTGCTGAGTTTTCAAAATTCAAAGGCAAGCTAACCGATGCTGTTACATTGGTACTTAAATATTGTACATCATCCCAATAAAACACTTTTCCATTTCCCGCATTTCCAAAATCAAAGAAAATAGATGCTTTATTGTAAGTGTATGCTGCATTGATGGCGGCCGTTCCTACTACTTGATTTTTAAAATCAAAAATTAAGTTTTCCCATGCATTACCTACTGTTGTATTCACATCTGTTTCAACAGATTTAGTATTGTCATTGGCATCTTCAATTTTTAAACGAATTTTTAAACCAGCAGATGGAGAATACACACGTACACTCATTTGAGAAGTAGTTGTGTTTATTGGAATAGCTCTTGCAAAACCTGAAGGAGTTCCAATAGTTGTACCTGCCCAAACCTCAGCTCCATTTGGCTTGGTGGTTTTCTTTACCTTATTGGCAGAATTGGTAGGGTCTACATCATCTGCTGTTGCATTGTTTCCAAAATCGGTAACAGTATAGTTCGTTCCTGCTACATCAAATGTTACCGGAAGATCAATTTGATTGCTAGGCATTGTTGCCGCTAATTGTATATCGTCAAATAAGAAAGTGAAATTAGGAGAGCCATCACCAACTGTTCCCAATTCAAAAATCAATACAATATTGTTGTACACATTGGCTGTGTTGATAGTGCTAAAATCAAATCCAATTTCTTCCCAAGCATTGGCTACTGTTGTAGTTCTTTCTTTTTCAAAATTAATTGCTCCATTACCAGCATTTTCAACTTTCAACAACACTTTTGCACCCACTCTAGGAGAATATACTTTCATCCTGAATATTTTGTTGGTGCTAAAGTCTATTGGAGCACTCAAAGGCATAACGGAACCACCCCAAGGTTGTCCTGCTCCTTTAATCATTCTACCAACTTTTGCACTGGTATTGATACCACCGCTTTGTGGGTTGGCAATTACACTAGCATTACCACCATCAAAATTGTTAAACACATAGTTGATTGTAGTTGATTCGAATGTTACCGGCAAAAGTACAGGGTCTACAATGGTAACTACTTTTGTGTATTCTGTTTTTGCTGCTCCACCACTTAATGCCACTACTTTAACAGTATAAACTCCGGTAGCTGCATAAACATGGCTCACCGTTTGTCCTTCGTTAAAATTAGCAGGTACTTCGTTTGGAACATCTCCAAAATAAACTTGAAAAAAAGTTTCGTACAATGCTTTTGCACCTACGTTTACTTTAAAATTATTGCTTGCATCAATTCCTACTGTTGCTTCTAAATTTTCTGGTGCACGAAAAGTAACAGTAAGTTGCTGTGTTTTTTCAGTGGTTTTACCAGCAATATTATACGCAACCAATTTTACATTAAATACTCCTTCTTTATAAGTATGGGTAGTACTTTTTCCTGCAGCTACTTTGGCTGGAGTGGTTGTGGCGTCTCCATAATATACATCATAAGACACCGCACCTTCTCCATTGGGGGTAATTGTAACTAAACCAGTATTGTCTTGCGTTATAGTAAACAACGCACTTAATTTATCAGGAACCGTAGCTGCATCTACAAAGGAAGTATCCGTATATTCCTTTTTGCAACCAGTGAAAAGCAATCCCACCAGTACTGCGCTCATTAGATAGTTAAATATTTTCATTTTGAAATTTTTGTTGGGTTGATTAATAGCCACTGTTTTGAGTTAAGCCAGAAATTTCTACTTCCTGTTGTGGAATTGGAAACACTTCATGTTTACCAGCCCTAAATCCAGTAATTTTTGTTACTGCTTGGCCTGTTCTAACTAAATCAAAAAAGCGATCTCCTTCCATAGCCAGTTCTAATCGGCGCTCATTCCAAATAGCATCTCTTAATCCAGTACCGCTTGCGCTGATATTATTTGTAGTATTTCCAAATGCACGCTCTCTTACTCTGTTTAAATAACCCAAAGCTTTTGCATCATTAGGTGTAGTAGATCTATTAAATGCTTCTGCAGCCATCAACAATACATCCGAATAGCGAATGATTCTAAAGTTATTGGTGTAGTTTAATTCTAACTGTCCAGAAGTTTCTCCTTTACGAGGCAGGTACTTTTGATTATACAAACCTGTATTCTTATAAGGCGCTACTTGATAGGTAATATTTAAAGCAGGATTTGCTGTTTTATATGCTTCAATATCTAAAACAGTTGCACTTTTACGCTGATCGCCTGCAGTATAAGCTGCTGCTAAATTTTGGGTAGGTAAATTAGTACTCCAACCGGCTGCATATGGCATTGCACCACTTCCATTTAATCCACGTACACCACATTGTTGAACTGCATAGTTACCTTGTCCTCTGGTTGCTCCACCCCAATTATAATAAGGTGAGTTATTACTATATTGAATTTCAAATACCGACTCTGCTCCATTTTCTCCACTAGCTAAAAACATAGAACTATAATTGCTAACCAATGAAAATGCATTGGCAGTAATCACTGATTCTAATGCAGTAGCAGCAGCATCAAATTTATTTTGATACAGCAATACTTTTCCTAATAAAGCTTGAGCCGCATATTTTGTAATTCTTCCTTTTTGCCTTAGCTGCTCTTGATAAAGCTTTTGAATCTGATAAGCCTAAACGCTTATCTACAAACAAAGGCACATCACCAAAAAATTTCACTAGCGTAAAATAATAATAGGCTCTTAAAAAATATACTTCACCATACATGGCGTCTTTACCTGCAAAGCTTACAGTAGTACCTGCAAGATTGGTGGTTTTATACTGCGTCATATAATTAGCACGATTCACTCCTTCGTATGCACTTGTCCAAAGTTCTTGTAATGTACTATTGATAGGTGTATGGATATAGTCATCTATTTGTTGCAAGCTCAAAACGTCCGATGCATTCTCTCCACCAGATACTGCATTGTCCGATGCAATTTCGCCAACCACAACTGCTTGGTTTAACCACTGCAATGGCGTGTAAACACTAATTAGCATGGTTCTGTAATCAGATTCTGATTTTAAATATTCTTTTTCGGTAATTACATAATCCTCTTTAGGATTATAATCTACCCACTTAGAACAAGAAACGGTTAGCATGGTGATTAACGCCAAGCTAAACAGTATATAATTAAATTTTTTCATGGTCTTCAATTTGTTTAGGTTAGAGTTTAATATCAAGTCCTACGGAAAAAGTTCTTGCTTGTGGATATGCACCACGATCAACTCCTGTATCTAGAATTCCTCCCGCAATTTCAGGATCAAATCCGGTGTACTTGGTAAATGTGAATGCATTTCTAACCTGTACATATACATGTAATCTGCTGAACATTTTCTTTACTGCTTGTGAAGTAAAAGTGTAACCCAATTGTATATTCTTAATTTTTACAAATGAACCATCTTCTACATAACGATCACTCACACGAATATTGCTGTTGGCATCTGTAAATGAATAACGAGGATATCTTGAATCATTAGTAGAACCTTCACCTGTCCAACGTGCAAGTACTTCTCTAGATTTATTAGAGTAGTTGGCATTTCGCTCATACGCTTTATAAATATCATTACCTATAGAAGCGTAAGTGAACACGTTCAAATCAAAATTTTTGTACTCTAAGTTCAAGTTCCATCCCATAGTAAATGTTGGAAAAGGATCACCGATTTTTACGCGATCATTTGCATTGATTACACCATCACCGTTTACATCAACAAAACGAATATCGCCTGGTACTGCGCCCGATTGAGTTGGTGCTGCTGTAATTTCAGCTGCGTTCTGAAAAATGCCCATGGTTTTATATCCGTAGAAATAACCAGGTGATGCACCTTTTTCAAAAACAGTAACACTTTGGCTTTGTCCATTAAAATAATAACCACCCAAAATTTTTGCAGTACCATCATTGTTAGTAGCGGTTACTTCATTTTTAGCTGTAGTAAAAGTTATGGTTGATCCTAGTTTTAATTTATTAGCAAAAACATTATTATAACTTAAGCTAAGGTCTAAACCACTACTTTTTGTAGAACCAATATTAGCAGTAGGAATAGGCACAGTTCCTAAATACAAAGAAGCAGAAGGAGTGAATAACAAACCATCTACATTCTTCTGAAAATAATCTACACTTAAATTTAATTTTCTTCCTAAGAAAGCCGCATCAAATCCAAAATTTGCTTGCAATTGTTTTTCCCAACGCAATGCATTATTTGCAGCAGATGCTACAGTAGAACCAGGATAAAATACATCTCCAAAATTATATCCATTGCTATTGGCAGTTGGTCCATAACTTGGTCCGCCTGTTACAATTGATACATATTGTGGGTTTACATTTTCATTTCCTATTGAACCATAACTACCTCTTATTTTTAAATAATCAAATATTTTAGATTTAAAAAAGTCTTCATATCTGTTATCAGAACCAAATGCATAAGAACCATCTCTTCTTGCTGTAAAAGAAGCCAAGTACTTATCATTATAATCGTAGTTGATTCTAGTAAAATAAGAAAGATTTCTTCTAAAATATTGATAATAGTATCCTGTTAATGCATTTGTATTGGTGGCAGAATTGTTACCAGTTGCTGCAGTAAAATCTGCAAATTCCCAAGAATTAAAAGGAACATCTTGTCTTGTTGCTCCAGCAGCATTTCCAGAAACCTTAGCCACACTCATTCCCAATACAGTTTCAAAATTGTGATCGTTCTTTATTTTAAAATTGTAGTTGCCAAATGTTTCCCAGGTATAATTAAAGTTGCTGGTTTTTTCATGACCAACACTATTAAATCTACCCGATACAGTAGAACCGTCTGCATTCATTGAATTCTCTACATTCAAAGGACCATAAAATACTAATGGTGTAAAGCTCTTTGCATTACCATCGTATTTAGTATAACCAAAACGAGTAGTTAACTTTAGGCTTTTTAGTACATCGTATTGCAATTCGAACTTAAAGATCTCTGATAATAACAGATTACTAAATCCATATTGGCCTACTGTATTAGCAACCGTATTATTTACAGTTACTGTAGGATCAAAATTGATAGCACTTCCTATTACACTATTAAAAGAGTTTTCTTGAACACCCTTACTATTTAATGTAACAGCAGTTGTATTAACTAAAAATTTTACTTTAGAACTTAAATCAAAGCTAAGATTAGCTGTAAAGTTTCCACGGCTGTAGCGGCTTTTACTGTCTCCGCCAACAATACCACCCTGATCTACATAACCTCCACTTAAGAAATAAGTCATTTTATCACTTCCTCCTCTTGCAGAAATCGAATGTGTTTGAAAAGAGGCATTCTTAAATATTTCATTTTGCCAATTGGTTCCCACTCCCAATTTGCTCAGGTCGGTAAAAATTACCGGACCACCTGCAACTGTGCTACCCTCATTAATCATAGCTCCATATTCTGAAGCGTTTAATACTCCGATGGTATTTACTACTTGTTGAACACCAAAATTGGTATTTACATTAATATCTGTCTTTTGATTTCTTCTACCGTTTTTAGTAGTTACAACAATTACACCATTACCACCCTTTACTCCATAAATGGCAGTAGTAGCTGCATCTTTTAAAACGTTAATCGATTCTATATCTGCCGCATTGATCGAATTAAAATCAGTTAATGTTTGGGGAACTCCATCAATAATTACTACAGGATCGGTACCTGAGAAAGAAGGAATACCGCGAATTAATACAGTAGGTTTAGATCCGGGGCTACCACTTTGGATTACGTTTACACCCGATGCTCTACCTTGAAGGGCTTCTTCGGTTCTTACTGGCTTCAATTTTTCTATATCATCGCTTTTTACAGTTGATATAGCTCCCGAAACCTTGGTTATTTTTTGGGTACCATAACCTATCACTATTACATCACCCAAACTATTGGCCGAGCTTTCCATGGCAATAGAAATGGTTGCAGCTCCAGTTAATGTGCTTCTTACAGTTTCAAAACCGGTAAATGTTACTACTAATACTGCCCCTTTATCGGCTTTGATGGTAAAACCACCCTGAGCATCTGATACGGTAGCGGATTTTGTTCCTTGAACGGTAATAGAAGCTCCAGCAAGCGCTTCTCCCGTAGTTTTATTGGTTACTTTTCCGGAAACAGCTGTTTGCTGGGCCCGAGCCTGCTGTAGAAAACTACCTATAGTTACAAGTAGGCATAGCAGTAGAAATTTTAATCTCATAATGCAATCGTTTTGGTGAATGAAAATGCCGTTGATTTAACAACATAAAACTATTTCCATCTACATCAACGAAAGAATAAAATGCCACATCATTACTACATCATAAAATATAATAGATTGATTTATAATGAAATAGGCTACATCAAAACTACATCATTAAAATTTTGTTATATTCACACTAACGTTTGCGCTACTTGTTTAAAAAACTAGTCATATTATTCTTGCTCCCCATTGGGATGAAAGCTCAAAATACCATTGGTTTACCAGAAACCATTAACTACTCAAAAAATCAATATAATGCTGGTTTACAAAACTGGGATATTAAGCAAGACAATCATGGTAATATATATATAGCCAATAATGAGGGCTTGCTTACCTACGACGGACGCAACTGGATTCTTTATCCTTTACCTAATAAAACCATTGTTAGATCGGTAAATATTGGGGAGGATGGTAAAATATATGTGGGTGGTCAGGATGAGTTGGGCTATTTTACCCCAAATGCCAATGGAGAGCTGGTTTTTACCTCTATTATAGCAAGTATTCCGGCAAAAGATAGGTCTTTTGGGGATGTTTGGGATATCGTCAACTACCAAAAAGGGATATTTTTTCGTACAAATTATAAAATTTTTATATACGAATCGGGCAGCTTTAAGGTATACGAAGCCCAGGGGGAATTTGCCTATATGGAAACATCTAACGGCAAATTAATAGTTCAAGACTATAATACTGGCCTACTATATCTCAATAAAAAAACCGGCTTTACTGCCTTGCTTGCTCCAGAATCTATTGTTATTCCAAAAGACGATGGGGTTACAAGCATTATAACCATAGACGAAAACACGACTTTAGTAAGTACCCTAAAAAATGGTTTATTCCTCTTAAAACAAAACCAATTAACAAAAATCAATAGTAGCAATAATACCCTTTTTGCCAATGAAAGAATTTATAGTGCAACTACCATTAATAAGGAATGGATTGCATTGGCAACCACCAACGGAGGGGTGTATATTATAGATATCAACGGAAATATTATCCAGCATCTTTCTCGTACCGAAGGGCTTCAGAACAATAATGTGCTTAGTATTTTTTTAGATAAAGAAAAAAATCTTTGGCTAGGCTTAAACAATGGATTGAGTTTTATTGCCTACAATAGTGCTATTAAAAATATTTCACCTCAACTAAATGAAGAGTCGGGCTATGCAGCCATGGTACACAATAATTTTCTTTACCTAGGTACTTCTAATGGATTGTATAGTGTTCCCCTTCAACCCAATAAAGACCTCAGCTTTGTGAAAGGGAATTTTTCATTGGTTGCCAATACCCGAGGACAAAACTGGGGCCTACAACAAATAAAAGGAAAGCTACTGTTGGGTCATCATGAAGGCGCTTTTGAAATAAAGGAACAGGCAGCAATTCCTTTTTCTAAGTATGCAGGGTTTTGGAATTATTTACCCTTCGGAAATGGATTGATAGCAGGAAACTATAAGGGCTTAATGCTTTTTGATGGAGCTGTTCAACAACCTATTGCTAATTTTAAAGAGTCTTCGCGTTATGTGGCTGTAGATGAACAACGCAATACCTGGGTATCACATCCATATCATGGTGTTTTTAAAATTGATTCTCTTTTTTTTAAAAAGTACTACGGTGTAAAACAAGGCTTACCATCTGAACTCAATAACCATATTTTTAGTATCAGTAATAAAATAGTTGTTGCTACCAATAATGGTGTTTATCAATACAATAAGGCAACAGACCGTTTTATAGTAGATTCATTTTTTTCAAAAATTTTAGGTACGCAAAGTATTCGCTATTTAAAAGAAGATCAAGAAGGAAATATCTGGTTTATTCATGAAAAAAGTATTGGAGTGATAGATTTGAACGGGTCTAAACCACAGATAATTGACTTTCCTGAATTAAAAAATAAAATGCTTAGTGGGTTCGAAATGATTTATCCATTTAACGAAAGCAATATTATATTAGGAGGAGAAAAGGGATTTTATCATATTAATTTTAGTAAGTACAAACAAAACGAACCCGCCATTTCCGTTCAGGTAAGATCAATGCGCATTGGTAATAATTTAGATAGTTTATTATTTGGAGGTTATTTTAACTTGGTAAATTTACCTGCTGTTCAGGCTGAAAACAAAATTCCTTCAATAGATTATGATTTTAAAAATATTCAAATTACCTATGCAGCTTCTCTACATGGCTATTTGGCCAATTTAGAATACAGCTTTCGCTTAAGAGGATTCGAAAAAGATTGGTCGGCGTATACACGCAGAACAGAAAAAGAATACACCAATTTACCTAGTGGCAACTATGTTTTTGAAGTGAAAGCCAGAAATAATTTGGGCAGTGAATCTGCAATTGCATATTACCAATTTAATATACTGGCCCCCTGGTACCAAACTATCTGGGCATTTTTTGGCTATTGCTTATTGAGTATAACTTGCATTTATTTTTTATATCGTTGGCAAATAAAAAAATTTATTGAACAAAAAAAGCGATTTGAAGAAGAGCAAAAAACATTAATATATATACACGAATTAGAAAGGAGTAAAACGGAAAGTGAACTGGTAGAACTTCGCAACGAAAAATTAGAATCTGATCTTAATTTTAAAAATACAGAGCTAGCATCGTCTGCTATGCATCTTGTAAAAAAGGGTGAATTACTAACTAAGGTTAAAACAGAGCTTACGCATATCACCAAAAAAATAGACAACGAGTATGCCATTTCCGAATTAAAGAAAATGATCAAAACGCTTAGTGAAGACGAACATTTGGATGAAGAATGGGCGTACTTTACCAAACATTTTGATAAAGTTCATAGTGATTTTATACGCTCACTTAAATTAATCCATCCGAGTATCAGCAATAGTGAAATAAAGCTTTCTGCCTATTTGCGCATGAACCTTACTACAAAGGAAATTGCACAACTCATGAATATTTCGGTACGAGGAGTAGAGATTAGCCGATATCGTTTAAGAAAGAAATTAAATCTATCTACAGAAACCAATCTTTTCGATTATCTAATTGAGATTGGTACCAGCAAAAACCAGGAAGATGCTTTGTAAACAAATACACTGTTCGGTTGTTCTTAAGGTTAATGGAAAAACTACAAACTTCTTTTGATCAATCTATCGTAATAACATCTTCAGTTGATTCAACATTAGCTGATCCAATATCAGTGGTTTCAGTAAAGCCAGACCAAATCATTATCGACCGAATTATTGAAATGGCTTGGGAAGACCGAACCCCTTTTGAAGCCATCAAAATGCAATTTGGTTATACTGAAGCTGCCGTGATTGCTCTCATGCGCAAAGAACTCAAGCGCAGCAGTTTTAATTTATGGAGAAAAAGGGTAAACAGTGGCGTAAGCCAAAAGCATGCACAAAAAAGAAACCCCGAAATAGGTCGATTTAAATGTGCCCTGCAAAAAACCATTTCGATGAACAAAATAAGCAAGCGATAGTGAGCCAAAATTTTACTACCAATTACGTAAGTATTCTAGAAAAAATAGAAGCCATTGATCCTATAGCTTATGGCAAAACCAGGAATTTGATTGATGGAGATATAACTTATCTCTCTCCATATATTTCTAGAGGCGTAATTAGTACCAAGCAATTGGTAGAATCGGTTTTGGCTAGGGGGTATCGGGTTGAACAAATTGAATCCTTTATTAAAGAATGTTGCTGGCGCGATTATTTTCAGCGTGTGGGACAGGTTAAAAATGTAAGCCAAGATATTAAGCAAGAACAGGTTCCCGTTATAAACAAAGCCATACCTCTATCTATTGCAAACGCCAATACGGGCATAGAAGGTATTGATAAGGCTATACAAGATTTATACCAGCAGGGTTATATGCACAACCATTGCAGAATGTACACGGCTTCGGTGATTTGTAATATTGCCCAATCGCATTGGCATATTCCCGCGCAATGGATGTACTATCATTTATTAGATGGAGATTGGGCAAGCAATGCATGCAGCTGGCAATGGGTAGCGGGGGCGAATAGTTCAAAAAAATATCATGCGAATCAAGAAAATATTAATCGCTATACCCAAACAAATCAGGCGAACACATTTTTAGATAGGTCCTATGAGGAACTAGCAACCATGCCTGTTCCACAAGCATTAATGGAAACAATATTGCCGCAATTGCAAACGGTATTACCTCAACCAACAGCTAATTTGGTAATTGATGATCAACAGCCCACTTTTGTGTACAATTACTATAACCTCAGCCCTAACTGGCATGCGAATGAAGAGGGTAATAGAGTATTGCTATTAGAACCTTCTTTTTTTGCGGAATATCCTGTTGGAAAAAATTGTATAGATTTTATAGTGAGCCTGAGTAAAAATATTGCAGGCATTCAAATATTTGTGGGTTCTTTTGCGGAGTTGACGCAACAAGTAAATGCGCATACAATTTATTTTAAAGAACATCCGCTTAATAAAGGATATACGGGTATTGAAGAGCCCAGAGACTGGATTGCAGAAAAAATTACTGGTTACGTCCCTTCCTTTTTTAGCTATTGGAAAAAAATTGAACCCTTGGTATATCAATTAAGCAGAAAGCATGGCCAGTAAAAAAATACTAAAAGAGAATCTGCCACAAAAGATTTGTGTGGTTTGCAATAGACCATTTACGTGGAGAAAAAAATGGGAGAAAGTATGGAATGAGGTGAAATATTGTAGCGATAAATGTAAAATGAATAAGAGCAAACAATGAGTACAATTGGCATCGTATTTCCGCATCAACTTTTTGAAGAAAATATATTGCTTGCAAAATGCAACACCATTTATTTGGTAGAAGAGTGGCTGTTTTTTAAACAATATAATTTTACCAAACACAAGATTGCGTTTCATAGGGCTAGTATGAAATTTTATGAAAGCCAGTTGAAATTGAAAAATATCAACACGATATATATAGACGCTGTTGATGAGTTATGTGATATCCGTTTATTGATTCCACATTTAAAAAGCAAGGGCGTAAAAACTATTGAATACATTGATACTACCGACTACTGGTTAGAGAAACGCATACACGCAGCGGCAGAAAATATTGCAGAAAAAAAATTTGCAAAAAACAATACTGCGAGTAATTCTATTAAAGAAAATACTGTTACAGATAATCCAGATTCGAATCAGCTAAAACTGATCAAGCATGCAAGCCCGTTATTCTTAAATACTTCCGAAGAGCTAGCCACTTATTTTAGTGGGAGAAAAAGAATGTTTCAAACAGACTTTTACAAAAGCCAGCGTATCAGCAGAAATATTTTGATGGAAGAGGCCAAAAATCCTGTTGGTGGAAAACTAACTTTCGACGAAGAAAATCGCTTAAAATATCCGAAGGATAAAAAAGCACCCGCTATCCAATTTCTTCAGCTCAATGCGTTTTACAAAGAAGCCATCACATATACCGAAAAGCATTTTGCTAACAACTATGGTACACTAACCAATCAATTTTTATATCCTACCACTTTTACAGAAAGCAAACAATGGTTGCAAACCTTCTTGGCAGATCGCTTTAAAGAATTCGGCGCTTATGAAGATGCCATTGTGGTGAAAGAACATTTTTTACACCATAGTATTTTAACGCCCATGTTGAATGTGGGTTTATTAACACCGCAAACAGTTGTAGATGCTGCATTAAATTATGCTAAACAACACAAAACGCCCATCAACTCTGTTGAAGGCTTCATCAGGCAAATAATTGGTTGGAGAGAATTTATTCGTGCGGTGTATGAATTAAAAGGAAGCGAAGAGCGCACCAAGAATTATTGGAAATTCACCAGAAAAATTCCTGCTTCTTTTTGGAAAGGCAATACAGGCATTGAACCCATTGATGCAACCATCAAGAAGATTCTAGAAACAGGCTACTGCCATCATATAGAAAGATTGATGGTGCTAGGCAATTTTATGTTGCTCTGCGAATTTGATCCAGATGAAGTCTATCGCTGGTTTATGGAATCATTTATTGATGCCTATGATTGGGTAATGGTTCCCAATGTATATGGTATGAGTCAATTTGCCGATGGGGGGTTAATGGCCACCAAGCCCTATATCAGTGGAAGCAATTACTTAAATAAAATGAGTGACTATAAAAAAGGCGAATGGCAAAATACTNNGGGATGGTTTATTCTGGCGCTTCATGCACACACATAGAACCTTCTTTTTACAAAACCCTCGATTAGGTATGCTCGTAAGAAGCTTTGATAAAATGAGTCCTGAAAAACAAGCCCTTCACTTAAGCAATGCTGAGGCTTATTTAAAGGGGTTGAAATAATTAGAAGAACAAGCTATCAATTTTGTTTGGTTTAAAAGAGATCTGCACTTTACAGATCACGAACCGCTATATAAACCTCAGTCGCAAAATCACTTTCATAAATAATTATCAGTATCTTTTAGTTGAAATTGAATTTAATTCAAATCAATAACTCTATACGATGAAGCAATTTACAATAGCTCTTTTGCGCAGCAAAATTTTGTTAGTAACCCTTTTCTGCTTTTATGTTCAGGCAAGCATTGCGCAGGATTTAGATATTGGCTATATGTCTTCGGGTGGTAAACTCAAACCCCTGCAAGCCATTATAGATATCCGTCACTATACAATTAATTTAGACGTAAATATTATCAATAAATCTATCCACGGAAATACCATTGTAAAACTCAATCTATCTCAACCTTCCGATACCATTTTATTAGATCTTGTGCATCTATTAAAAATTGAAAAAATTTATGTTGATAAGAAACCAGTTGCTTTTGAACATAAAAATGATTTGATTTACATCACTGGATTTCAATTTAAATTAGGTAACCACGATGTAGATATTCGTTACGGTGGTAACCCACCGATAGCAGTAAAGCCACCTTGGTTGGGCGGCTTCACATGGTCTAAAGATAAAAGTGGCAATGATTGGGTTTCAATTAACGTGCAAAAAGAAGGGGGAAGATTATATTTTCCATGTAAAGATCATCCAAGTGATGAACCCAATGAAGGTGTAGATTTAAATATTACTATCCCCAGTGGATTATCTGTTGCGGGGCCCGGCTTATTACAAAAAACCATTACCAAAAACAACAAAACCAGTTTTTATTGGAAAACAAATTATACCATCAGTAATTACTGTATCGTTTTTAATATTGGAAAATATGTTGTTGCAAAAGATAGTTATACCACTATCAATAATCATATTGTACCCATTGAGTTTTATGTGTTAGAAGAAGACACCATGCATGCCAAAAAACTCATTGCAACAAAAATAAGAGACTCTAAGATTTTAGAAAAATACTTTGGAGAGTATCCTTGGTATAAAGAAAAAATTGGTATTGCAGAAGTACCTAATTCTGGAATGGAACACCAAACGATGATCACCTTCAACAATGAATTTAAATATATAAAAATTGGAGGGCAAGATTATTCCGATAACTTATTTCACGAATATGCACACGAATGGTGGGCCAATAAAGTAACGAATAAAGATTGGGCACATATGTGGATACAAGAAGGAATAGGCACTTACGCAGAAGCATTGGCACATTATGAATTAGGAGGAATTGAAGCATACAATGAAATCATCGCTAAGCATAAAAGATCCATTAAATATAAAAAACCAATGGTAGGCGGAGAGGAATTATCAGAAGATGAAACTTACGCTAGCAATGATGTTTACACCAAAGGATCTTTTTTCATGCACAGTTTACGCTATGTTATAGGTGATGAATTATTTTTACCTACACTAAAAAAACTAGCTACTGATCCTGCTTACACCTATCATAATTTTGTTACCTCAACAGATGTTGAACAATTATTTAGTGGCGCAGCAGGATATTCACTCAAACCCTTTTTTGATTTTTATTTAAGAACAACTAATGTTATAGAACTGTCTATTAAAGAAACAGGCTATCAGCAATACCAAATTAAGCCATTGAATTATTTCATGGATTTACCTTTTGAGGTTACCGTTAACGGTAAACCTACTCGCATGATACTAGGCAAAGATGGAATCACCGTAAAAAGCAATTCTGTTCCTATGGTAGATGATAAAGGATATTATTTAAAGAAAATAGTTATTCAATAATTGTTCCTTGATGATTCACCTACTTTATTTAAGGTATTTATTAAACCAGCCAATATATCTTTCAAAACGATCTTTTACATAACTGGGTGTGCTAATTCCATGAAACTGTCCCGGATAAATAATCAACTCGGTAGGCGTTCCCAATGAACGAAGCGCTTGATACATTTGCTCACTTCCCACAGAAGGAACATTAAAATCTTTTTCTCCAACCATAAATTGGGTAGGTGTTTTTATTTTATCTGCTTTTAAAAATGGATAAGACAATTTTAAGTAGCGATCCAAATTTTTCCAAGGAGCACCCAATTCGTTGTCGTATTGATTAATATATTGATCTACGCCATATAAAGATGAAACCATTGCTACACCTGCTCCACTGCTGGCTGCTTTAAATCGATTATCAGTAGCAATTAAATAATCCGTTAAAATACCACCATAACTCCAACCACAAATACCCAGCTTGTCTTTATCTGCCCAGCCTTTTTCTACCGCATAATCTACTGCACCTAAAATATCAATTACTTCTTTATTCCCCCAATCGGCACTGATGGTTTTAGAATAGTCCCAACCACGCCCATTACTTCCACGATAGTTTACGCCCACCACCATATATCCAGCAGCTGAAAGCATTTGGCGGGTTAAATCAAATCCATATTCATCCTGCCCAACTGGCCCGCCGTGTATATAAAAAAGGGTAGGCAATTTTTGTGTAGGTAGAATATTAGCAGGGCGCAACATAATGCTAGATACTTTGGTGCCATCCGAACTAGTAGAACTATAACCCTCTACAGAAGCAAGTTCTAGCGAGGCTACAAATTCATCTTGGTGTTTGGTTAGTCTTCTAGGAACGCCGTTTTCCACTGCATACAATTCAGTAGGCAAGTGTGGCTCACTCATAGCAGCCAGCCAGTTATTATTACTATGTGCTTGAATTGCTCCATAGCTTCTTTTACCTCCAGCAATTTTAGTTAGTGCACCTGTTGCCATATTAAATTGACCAATATATCTTTCTCGGTCATCTGATACTAAAACCGCAATACTATTTCCGTCTTTTGAAAATTTGATATTGCTAACTGGTCTGTCTAAAGACTTAGAAAGTAATTTGGGTTGATTCATTCCTGCAGCATCAATTAAAGTAAGGTATTCCTCTTGGTAAGCAGTGTATGTTTCTGAAGCAGAACTAAAGTAGGCAATTGATTTACTATCTGGGCTCCAAACAGGGCTATCATCCGCACCCGGCCATTTGGTTAATTGCTTAGCTATTGCTTTTGGCTTTGCTTCCATCACAAAAATATCGGTATTGATATTTCTATCCGGATCGTCAGTAGTATTACTTACAAAAGCAATCTGTTTTCCATCAGCACTAAACACTGCGCCCCTTTGATCAAACTCGCCACTGGTTAAAGTATCTATTTTTTTAGTATCAAGATTAAAAAGATATAAGTGTATGGGATCACGCTGCGTAATATATCCCACCACATCTTGCTTAAATTTATATCGGTCAATCACAATGGGTTTGGGCGTTTTGGGCTTGGATGTATCAGCAAGTGTTTTGATGGTCATCAAAATTTTTTTACCATCAGGGCTCCAAGAATAATCCATTAAATTCGATTTTAGATTGGTTAGTTGTTTCCCTTCACCACCTAATCTATTCATTAACCAAATTTGGCTATTGGTTGCACCATTGGGTGCAGAAATAAATGAAAGCCATTTTCCATCTGGGCTCCATCT
>VIKJ01000197.1 GCA_008080615.1 Chitinophagaceae bacterium
CCACCACTAAATTCAAAAACTTTATTGGTCATCCCTTGTAAAAAATCGCGGTCGTGCGATACAATAATTAATGTTCCGTTATATTCCATCAACGCCTTTTTTAAAACCTCTTTTGAACGCATGTCTAAATGGTTGGTTGGCTCATCCAGTACTAAAAAATTATAAGGATGAAGCAATAACATGCACATGGCGAGCCGCGCTTTTTCACCACCCGACAACACACTTACTTTTTTATCAACATCATCACCTCTGAATAAAAATGAACCCAATATTTGCCTGATATTTACATTGATACTTGTTACTGCACGTTCTTCGATCGTTGCTAAAACAGTTTTTTTAAGATCTAAGCTTTCTGTCTGATTTTGTGCGTAATATCCAATATCAACATTGAACCCGATATTAAGTGTTCCTTCAAATTTCTCTTTGCCGGCAATCAACCGAACCATGGTAGATTTTCCTTCTCCGTTCCTTCCTACAAAAGCAATTTTTTCCTGCCGTTCAATAATAAAATCGACATTGCTGAATATAGTTTTAGGATCATACGATTTTTTTAAGTTAACAGATTCTACAACCACTTTCCCTGATCGTGTTGCCTGAGGAAAATGAAATCTGATTGACTTTGTATCTTCTTCGTCAACCTCAATGATTTCAAGCTTATCAAGCTTCTTAATAAGCGATTGCGCAAAAGATGCTTTGCTTGCTTTTGCACGAAACTTGCCAATCAACTGTTCTGTTTTTTCAATAAACTTTTGTTGATTTTTAGCTGCAGCTGTCAGCTGTTCCCTCCGTTCCTGACGCAATTGAATATATTTTGAATAATTGGCTTTATAATCATAAATTTTTCCTGAAGATATTTCAATTGTTCTGGTGGTTATGGAATCTAAAAATATTTTATCATGCGAAACCATAACAATTGTTCCATAGTAATTTTTTAAAAAACCTTCTAACCATTGAATACTTTCAATATCCAAATGGTTGGTTGGCTCATCCAAAAGAATCACATTCGGTTTTTGCAGTAAAATTTTTGCAAGCTCTATACGCATTCTCCATCCGCCACTAAACTCATCCGTCATCCTTGTAAAATCGTTTGGGCTAAAGCCAAGTCCAATAAGCGTTTGCTCAATATCTCCTTTCATAGAATTGCCGCCTATTACAGCAAAACGGTCATTTTCTTCATTTAGCTCCGTGACTAAATCCAGATATTCATTGCTTTCATAATCCGTACGGGTTTCCAGCAGGTGGGTTATTTCATCAATTCTTTTTTCTAACTTTTTTATATTATCAAATGCGGTTGATGTTTCGTCAAATACTGTTTTACCCAGGTTAAATACCATATCCTGAGGTAGGTAATCAATTGTACAACCTTTAGGAATGGAAACATTACCTTCAAAAGATTTTTTTACACCGGCTAATATTTTTAAAAGAGTGGATTTTCCCGAACCATTTTTGCCGGCTAGCCCAATACGGTCTTTATTATTGATAAGAAATGAAACATCTTCATAAAGATATCTTCCTCCAAAACTTACTGATAACCCATCAACTGAAATCATTATAAAAAATGTTTTATAATTTATATTTTTAAACTTATATATGGAATTTTGATGCTAAGGTTAAAATTTACAAAGTATGCTGGTAAAATTGGCAATTAATTTATTCATCAGTGCACTCCATGCATCCACTTCTTTAATTTAGGAGAAAGAGCTAAGCAGATTAAACCGGATATGATAGCAGTTATTGCAATATTTCTGAATACATCGCCATAAAGATTAACAGTATCAATAGGTGCAGGAATACCTGAACCATTGCCATTCCCTCCATGGGAAACACCAGTAAATTGAGCAATAATTGCTGCAAGGAATTGAGAAAATGCTGTTGCCAAAAACCATGTACCCATCATGGTACTTACTAATAACCGTACCGATAACTTTGTGATCATTGAAAGCCCCACAGGCGATAAACAAAGTTCTCCGGTTGTTTGAAGCAGATATCCGATTAAAAGCCATGATAACCCTACCATACCTCTGGCATCTGCTGCTTGAGCCCCCATCCAGTAAGCACCAAATCCAAGTCCAAGCTGTATAAGTCCAAATGCGAATTTAACAGGAGTAGTGGGTTCCCAATTACAAGAATTTAATAAAGACCATAATAATGTAAATACCATTCCAAAGATCAAAATGAAAATCGGATTTACCGACTGAAAAGTGCTTGCCGGCATTTCATCAAGGCGAGAGCCCAATCCCATACCAACATTATCGGCTGCAACATTCCATTGTATAGTAAAATCAGAATTGTCTGAATTTTCTTTACGGTATTTATCAAGAACATCTAATGTGAATAGAGCATCACCATTATGAAAACCAAGTTGTTCCTGTGTAGGTTGAATTTCAATAACTTTCCCAATATCATCTTCAGTAATTTTTTTATGCTCAATAACCCTGTCAACATTTCTATCCGTAAAATTGTTTATCGAGCTTCCTGCCTGCTCAAAAAATGACCAGAAAAGCATAGAAAAAAATATGAGGATCATGGCAACATACATTCTTTGCTTTTGAATAAGTTCCAGCCGGAAAATCTGAGTTCCAAGATAGATCAAAGCAATAATTCCTGATATGAAAAGAATTAACCCTGCAGGTCTGCTTGTTTCCCTTATAACAACAGCAAGTACTTGCATAGTGCTACTGCTGCTTAGTTCCATGCTTTCAATAAATGAGTCAGAAACCAATATCATGGATTTATTGTCGGATGTAAGCGGAGCAAATCCAGAAACCATCAGCATAAAGAAGGGCAGTAAAAGAATAACTCCTAAATAAACTGCCTTTTCCAAAGAAAGAAGGCCGCCCAATACCGGTTTTTTCAGCTTTTCTTTATCGGGAGGAGCACCGGCTTCAGCTGGTAAACCACCTCTACCAAGAGCAATCCACGAAATAACAGCAGCAGACAAGATGGCGAGTGCTACAAAAATATTCACTATAGTAGCGTAAGGATTATCCGGATGAAAAACAATCAACCCAATTGCTGCTGCAATTGCTCCTGTCATTATCATAATTTGTGTAACTCTTGTAGGGGCAACAAAAACAGCAAGCCCTGTTAACATACCAATAGTAGCCAGTCCAAATCCATAATGCCATCCATACGTTTCACCTATGTAGCCGCAAAGCAGTGGCGACATAGCTGCACCAAGGTTTATGCCCATATAGAAAATAGTAAATCCTCCATCTCTTTTTGGGCTGCCATCGGGATACAAAGAACCA
>VIKJ01000053.1:0-9398 GCA_008080615.1 Chitinophagaceae bacterium
CGAACAGTGTTAAAGTTGGTAAGCATACCACCCAACCAACGTTCTGTTGCATAAGGCATGTTCACACGCTTTGCGCACTCAGTAACGATTTCTTTTGCTTGTTTCTTGGTAGCAACAAACATAATTTTCTTACCGCTTTTAGCAATCTGCTTGATAGCAGCAGCAGACTCTTGTAAATAGTCTACTGTTTTGTTTAAGTCGATAATATGAATACCTTTTTTCTCAGCGAAGATGTAAGGCAACATCTTAGGATTCCACTTCTTTTTAAGGTGACCAAAGTGAACGCCGGCCTCCAGTAATTGCTGTTGTAGTGAAGTGTTATTTTCCATTGTAATAAATTATATAATTTTTTAAAATTAAATTCCGAACTATAGTCTTCAGAACAACGATTAACGCTTACTGAACTGGTAGCTTCTACGTGCTTTTTTGTGACCGAATTTCTTACGTTCAACACTACGAGGATCACGCTTCAATTGACCTGCTGCTTTTAATGCAGGGCGCAATTCAGCGTTTACTTCAAGCAAAGCACGGGCAATACCCAATTTTGCTGCTTCGGCCTGGCCTTTTAAACCACCACCTGCTGCGTTGATTACGATATCGAATTTGCCAACTACATCGGCAGTTTTTAAAGGAGACTCAACCTGGTTTTGTAAATAAACCAGTGGAAAGTATGCTTTATAGTCTTTGTCGTTTACAGTGATCTTACCATCGCCCTTGCTGATGAAAACACGGGTAACGGCTTCTTTACGGCGACCAACTGCGTTTTTTTGTTTTTCCATTTGTTTGTATGCTTAAGGCCTCGTTGATTTAACGAAGCAATGGTTTAGAATTTAAGTTCCTTTGGTTGTTGTGCAGTGTGGGGATGATTAGATCCTGCATACACAAATAATTTTTTAATCATCTTACGGCCTAAACGGTTTTTAGGTAACATACCTTTTACCGCTCTTTCCATAACTACTTCAGGACGACGACGCAGCAAATCTTCTGCAGCTTCTTCTTTTTTACCACCTGGGTAACCAGAATAGTTTAAATAGATTTTATCGTGTGCCTTATTACCGGTAAATACCACTTTCTCTGTATTGATTACAATTACGTAATCGCCACAATCAACGTGTGGTGTATAATAGGCTTTGTTTTTTCCGCGGATTACAGCTGCAATCTTGGATGCAATACGTCCCACGGTTTGATTAGTACCATCAACCACATACCAGTTGTGTTGAACGGTAGCCGCATTCGCATGCTTGGTGGTGAAATGAAGTTTACTCATGATTCTTTCGTTTTAGTGAAATCGGCGCTATCCCACCGATTAAAATGTTCCCATTTTTTGGGACGGCAAAGGTGCTGCAATACAATGGGAAAAACAAGCATTTTGGTAATTATTTTCAAATGCTCCTTTATAACTAATTGATTATCAATAATAATTTGGCGTAATAATTTACACATTGATAAAAAAATCACCAGAAACGGTGCTTAATCGAGGATTTTGTATCTGCGATTTAAGGCAATTTGATAAAAGTTGGCAAATTACCAACCGTTTTTTACCTTTGAAAATCAGGTAGTTGCCGTGGTTGTTACAATTATCTTGATCAATACTTTGTGAGGCACTAAAAAAGCCTATACAAAACCATGATCATAGTTAATCAAAGGTTAGTAGATGAGTTTAGCTTTAAAAACGCCAGTACAAGAAGAAGTTTAGCAACTTGGAGAAAAATAACAGAAGAGGCTATATGGAAAAAGAAACTTGATGTTATAAAGTCATTTCCGAATGCAAAAATGTTGGCTAATAACAGAGCTAGATTCGAAATTATTCACAATAAATTCCGCTTAATTGGGCAAATTTATTATGACCAAAAAATAGTTGAAATCAGATTTATTGGCACTCACAATGAGTATGATAAAATAGATCCATCAACAGTATAAAATGATCAATATGAAAAATTGGCACTTTATTGAAAATGAACAAGAGTACGATTCGGCAATGAGTCGTTTTCAAAAAATCAAAAATGCAAAAAAAGGAACTGCGGAGTATAAAGAAACAATTCTACTGGCCTATTTGATAAGTGATTACGAAAAAAAAACTTCAACCTTACCCGAAGTAGACCCTATCGAATTCATCAAGATTCGCATGGAAGATTTTGGATACAAGGCGGCCGATTTAGCAAAAGTGTATGGAGATAAGGCCACCGTAAGCAAAGTATTGAACTATAAGCAAGCCCTCTCGCTAACCATGATCAGAAAGTTTAGTAAGTTGCTGCAAATTCCTCCAGAGGCATTAATTAAAGAATACGAACTACATTAAATTGAGCTACTTAAAATTTTCAGCCGATCAAATATTTACTGGAACAGAATTATTATCTGATCAATTAGTATTGATTACCAATAAAGATGGATCAATCATAGATTTAGTAGCAGAGGAAAATGCAGGAATTTTAGCTCCAGGATTTGTTAATGCACATTGTCATTTAGAATTAAGCCATATGAAGGGATTGATTCCCGAGCATACAGGCTTACCCAAATTCATTTTAAAAATTGTAAACGAGCGGCATCACTCAGATGAGCTCATTCTCAATGCAATCGCCAATGCCGAAGCTAGCATGATTGTAAATGGAATTGTGGCTGTAGGAGATATTTCGAATAATGCACTTTCAGTAGCTCAAAAACAACTGGGCAATTTAGCGTACCATAATTTTATAGAAGTGAGTGGTTGGAAGCCAGCTATTGCTTTGCCTAGATATAAAAATGCAATTCAAGTGCGTGCTCAATTTAAAAGCGGTAACAGTACATTAAACCCACATGCTCCCTATTCGGTATCCAATGATTTATGGGAATTGCTTCAACCTCATTTTGAAGATGGAGTAATAACCATACACAATCAAGAAAATCCTGCAGAGAATCAATTGTTTGAAAATGGTGAAGGAGATTTTGTTAGTATGTATCAAGCGATGAATATAGATCAAACGCATTTTACTCCAACTGGCAAAACAAGCTTGCTATCTGTTTTACCCAAGATGCAAAAGGCGCGCAATATTCTATTGGTTCATAATACAGAATCAACTCCTCAAGATATTTTATTTGCAAACCAACAAGCCATTCAACAAAATCAACACATCCATTGGTGCTTATGCCCTAATGCCAATTTATACATAGAAAACAAAATGCCGCCAATTGAAATGTTGCGCAGATACAATGTAAATATTACCATTGGCACCGATAGTTTAGCTAGCAATCATCAATTAAGTATACTGGAAGAACTAAAAACAATCAGTACATATTCACCCGAAATTCCTTTGGAAGAATTATTGCAATGGGCTACATTCAATGGCGCAAAAGCTTTACAGCTTGATTATGAATTTGGGAGTTTCGAAAAAGGAAAGAAGCCTGGAGTAATTTTATTAACCAATATAGAGAATGAACAATTGAATACCCACTCTAAAATTCAAAGAATCATTTAAGACTTTTCTAAGGCCCTTTGTAAAATCACTTTCCATTTTCCATTTTGATGCTCAAATAAGAAAAGCCAAAGTACGGCCGACTTTGGACCAGTCCAATTATAAATCAATGTCATTGCATATTTATTATGCTTATCGAATAAAACCCTATAAAAAACAATATCCCCAACAGTACCAGGAACCAACATTTTTTTCAAATACTTATTCCGTGAAACCAGTCTTATTAAATCTGTATTCGTAATCTTTTTGAGATCAAGTGTAGAATTATTTTGTTTTAAGATAGTGTCTTCAAAAACCGACAAATATTTTTCTAATTTATTTTCAATAAATACCCTAGGCAAATAATTAACATGCTCTTGCATTGATTTTAATTCGTGCCAAACAGAAACAGCTAAACTATCTCTAGTTGTTACTCCAAAATCATCAAATGAACCAAAAAAAGATCGGTATGGATAAACTACAGATGTATCAATTAATGAAAAGAAATTTTCGTTGATAAAAGCAATTTCCTTATTTGGTTTTTCGGTTTTTGGAGTAGTACAACTACTCAAGAACTCAACAAAAAAAATCATCAAAAAAAGCTGATTTTTCATACTCACAAACATTTAAGATGAATTCTTTATTAGATGCAAATATTCATTAAATCCATATCTTAAGCCAGCACTTCTTGCAAAATCTTATAACTTTTCATTTGCCCAAAGCCACTGATATGCAGTGAAAGAAATAACTGAAACGCTTCTAATAAATTTCTGCGTGTTTGTTGATTCAGTTGAATATGTTCTAACTCATTGTAGAAAGATAAATTGGTAATAGTAGAAGTAGTTTGCGCAAGCATTCCCTCTAAATAATAAGGATGTGATGGTTTGTCTGCTACAAACATACCTTCTTGCAAATCAATAATGGGTGTAGCTGCAGAATAATCGCCCTGTAATTGAAAACCCAATTCACTAGCCAAGTGCATGGTAAAATAAAGCGGTAAATTTCCGGTTAGTGTAGCAGAACCCTTGTCTAATTGTTTAAGTGTGTCTTCTATCAAATAAAATAATTCGGGATTGGCTTCTGGCTGTTTTAAACTGTGTTGCAACAGTTCTATAATATACATAGCCACGGTATTTTTTACTACATCAAACAATACCTGTTCATATAAGTAAGCCCATCTGTACTCCTTAATAAACTGCAATGCTTTTAATTCATTGTGGTATACTTCTAATTCTAAAATAGCCCCTGGTTGAAAATAACTGGCCTTGCCTGCAGATGTTTTGCTGCTTTGTCTTACTCCTTTTACAATGTATTGTTGAATGCCAAAAAGTTCGGTGTAGATGGATGTGATGATACTGGTATCTCCATACTTTACTGTACGCAACACAACACCTTTTGTAGCATGCACCATACTATATATTATCTACCTAAAAGTACTGCGTATTCTTTATATCATCCTCCTTATTGGGCTGGTACAGTAGTAGCTGTTATTTCAGACGGAATAATGCGAATAATGCCTACTGCATTTAACCCGCGCATGATAAAAAAAGTAAGATCAAACTCAAACCACTTCTTTGCAAAATTGGCGTCGTCTTTTGCATAATGGTGATTGTTTTGAAACAATTCTCCCATCAACAAAATTCCCCAAGGTGATGTATTCTTAGAATGATCTCCATTATTAAAATTGCTATATCCATATTTATGACCGCACCAATTCACCACTGCACCTTGTATTGGCCCCATTAAAAAATGAATTGGCAATAATAAATACCACCATGCATTCGGCGCAAAGAAATAATAGAATGCTACATAAGCAGCCATGAAAAATATTCTTGTTACTGGATGATGCCCAAATTTATCTAGGCGATCCCATACGGGTAAATAGTCTTTGGTAAACTGCGCTTCTGGTAAATTTTTTCCGGTTAAAAATCCCCTGAAAATGACGATGGTACTTTTCATCATCTGGTACACGTCTTTAAAAAAATGAGGAGAATGCGGATCTTTCTCAGTATCACTATATACATGGTGCATACGATGCATTACTCCATAAGCTCTTGGCACTAAAAAAGAAGAGCCTTGAACAAACCAGGTAGTTAGGTAGAATACACGCTCCCAATTTTTGCTTACATGATACATTTTATGAGAAGCAAAACGATGCAGAAAAAAGGAATGAAAAAACAAGGAAAGGAACCAATGGGTGCCAAAAAATAATAAAATTGCAAGCATCGTTTTACTGTTTGAAGTTACCTAAGGTAAGTGAATTAGCTAAAATTCCCTCAATTATAGAACGCTATCAATAAAATTGGCCTGAATACTTAAACAACTCCTGTAAACTGCTTTAAAAAACGAACATCGTTTTGAGAATACAAGCGTAAATCATTTACCTGGTATTTTAATTGGGTAATTCTTTCTACTCCCATTCCAAAAGCAAAGCCTGTGTACTTATTAGAATCTATGCCAAAATTATCTAACACTTTAGGATGAACCATTCCACTTCCTAAAATCTCTACCCAACCTGTATGCTTACAAATATTACATCCCTTGCCTTCACATATTAAACAACTGATATCCATTTCGGCACTAGGCTCTGTAAATGGAAAATAACTTGGCCTAAACCTCACTTTCACATCCTTTCCAAACATTTCCTGTACAAAAAAGTAAAGTGTTTGCTTTAGATCGGCAAAGCTCACGTTCTCATCTATATACAATCCTTCTACCTGATGAAAAAAGCAGTGTGCTCTTGCACTAATGGTTTCATTTCTATATACCCTACCTGGGCAAATAACGCGTATAGGTGGTTTCTGTTGCTCCATCACCCTTGCCTGTACACTGCTAGTATGGGTTCTTAATAACCAAGTAGGGCCATTGCCATCTTCGGGCTTTCTGATATAAAAAGTATCCTGCATATCACGCGCAGGATGATCTTCTGGTAAATTCATGGCCCCAAAATTGTGCCAGTCGTCTTCTATTTCGGGCCCTTCTGCAACAGCAAATCCCAATCTTTTAAAAATGGCCACCATTTCATTTCGTACCAAAGTAAGCGGATGGCGGCTACCTACTGCCATAGGATCTCCTGGAAGGGAAAAATCAACTGAAGGGCTGGCTGAATCCTTAACCGTGCTATGACTTGCCTGTAAAGCCTCTAATTTAGTTTCTGCTAGGGTTTTGAATTCATTCAAGTACTGTCCAAAAGCCTTTTTTTGGTCATTGGGTACTTGCTTCATTTCGCCCATGATTGCTTTCACCAATCCTTTGGTACCAAGCCATTTGATGCGAAATTGCTCTACTTCTTCTGCTCCCGCAGCTACAAATGCAGCTATTTCCTGCTTGTATTGCTCAATCTGTTGCTTCAGCTGTTCCATGCTGCGAAGATAAAAAGTAGATTCGAGTGGCTGAAAAATGATTTGAAGCCCCTACAATGCCTATATTTGTTGCTATACTAAGCAATTTTACATGGATTATAATACCGACAGGAACTATTTGGGTATGAAAGAATACGGCCGTCACGTACAAAAAATGGTCGAATATCTCTTAACATTAGAAGACAAAGACAAAAGACAACAACAAACTCAGGCTGTTATTGAGTTAATGGGATTCTTAAACCCGCACCTAAAAAATGTAGAAGATTTTAGGCATAAACTATGGGACCATCTTTTTTTCATCAGCAATTTTGAATTGAATGTAGATAGCCCATATCCTATTCCTACTAAAGAAACGTACAAAGTAAAACCAGATCCACTTCCTTATCCTAAGCGTTATCCAAAATATGCACACTTGGGCAAGAACTTGGAAGTGGTGATAGATAAGGCTTTGAAAGAAGAAGACCCTGAGAAAAAAGCAGGCTTTGCCAATGCCATTGCTTACTACATGAAACTCTCATACAGTAACTGGCATAAAGAATTGGTGCATGATGATGCCATTCGTTCCGAATTAAATAGTATCACTGGTGGTCAATTAGAATTTAGCAATACACCATATATTAAACACCGCAATCAAAACTTTGTAAGCGATGATTATCCACCTGCTCGCAGTGGTGGCCGTTGGCAACAAAATTTTGGCGGAAGAAATAATCGCAATGGTGGAGGTGGTGGTAGAAATGATCGCAATGCGGGTGGAGGTGGAAGAAATCCAAATAATAGAAACGGCAATTCTAATGGAGGACCACGCAACAACGATCCACGAGGTGGCGGAAGAAATGACCGCAATGCTGGTGGCGGCGGATTTAAAAAGCGCTATTAATTACCCTTTTTACAATGAGTAGTTTTGAAGTAATTGGTGGAAATAAACTCAAGGGTGAAATTATTCCCCAAGGTGCCAAAAACGAAGCACTGCAAATTTTATCTGCAGTAGTTCTTACCAATCAGCCTGTTACTATTTCTAATATTCCCGACATTTTAGATGTTAATTTACTCATTGAATTATTGGGTGAAATTGGCGTAAAAATTAAGCGCGATAGTAGCGATACGTATACTTTTCAAGCCGATCAAATTGATGCAGGTTATTTAGCATCAGAAGCTTTTCGTAAAAAAAGTGGCCGCTTAAGAGGCAGTGTAATGCTTGCTGGGCCTATGTTAGCTCGTTTTCATACAGCCTATATTCCCAAACCCGGCGGTGATAAAATAGGAAGAAGAAGATTAGACACCCATATTATTGGCTTTCAAAAATTAGGTGCAGCGTATGCATACAATGATGCATTGGGCTGTTTTACTTTAACTGCCGATCATTTAAAGGGTGCTTATATGTTATTAGATGAACCCTCTGTAACAGGTACAGCCAATATTGTTATGGCTGCTGTTCTTGCAGAAGGCATAACTACCATTTACAATGCTGCTTGCGAGCCTTATCTGCAACAGCTTTGCAGCATGCTCAACAGAATGGGTGCAAAAATTAGTGGCATCGGAAGCAACTTGCTTACCATCGAAGGAGTTTCTACATTAACGGGCACACAACATCGTTTGCTTCCTGATATGATTGAGATTGGTAGTTTTATTGGCTTAGCTGCAATGACTCAAAGTGAAATAACTATTAAGGATGCAGGCGTTGAACACTTGGGTATTATCCCCGAAAAATTTAGTCAGTTAGGTATTCAGTTCGAAATTCGAAATAACGATATTTATATTCCTGCACAAGATTCGTATACGGTGCAAACCTTTATGGATGGCGGCATTCTCACCATTTCCGATCATCCCTGGCCTGGTTTTACACCAGACCTTCTCAGTATTGTTTTGGTAGTAGCAACACAAGCCATTGGAAGTGTATTGATTCACCAAAAAATGTTCGAGAGCAGATTGTTTTTTGTAGACAAGTTAATTGATATGGGTGCTCAGATTATTTTATGCGATCCGCATAGAGCAACCGTTATTGGGTTGGGCAGAAAAAATAATTTACGCGGCATTACCATGAGTAGCCCCGATATAAGGGCTGGTCAAGCATTGCTAATTGCTGCATTGAGTGCAGAAGGAAAAAGCACCATACAAAATATTGAACAAATAGATCGGGGTTATCAATTTATAGATCAACGCCTTCGCAATTTAGGTGCCGATATTAAAAGAGTTAGTTAAGCTTCGATTGAAGACTAGTCCATCCTCCACCATTGTGTACTTCTACAAAACCATTGGCTGTTAACCAGCTTTTAGCTGAACCACTGCGCATACCTGATGCACAACAAGTAATTACCGGCTGGTCTTTATTTAGTTTGGCAGCCAACTGTGGTAAACGATCTAAAGGATAATTTACCGATCCTTTTATATGGCCCGAGCGATATTCACCTTCGGAGCGCACGTCTACAATTTGAGCACCGCCTTTTACCAATGCCGCATAATCTACAGCAGGCCCCATTCCAAATAAGTTTTTTAAAAAATCCATCATAGTAATTTTTTGTGAACAGTAATTTTGAAACACAAAACTCCGTGCTTTCACTTAAACCGTTGGTTACTTTTGTTACAAAACAGCCCCCTACTTTTTCAAGAG
>VIKJ01000053.1:9458-23545 GCA_008080615.1 Chitinophagaceae bacterium
AAGAGGAGGCTGCTCATTTGCTTTAACAAAATTTATTTAATTGTTTTCATCAAGTCTTTTACAGCTGCTTCTAATTGTTGGTCTACTCCTTTTTTAACAACGTCATATTCATTCATTACTTTAATATCAGGTTCTGTTTGGCTATTCTCTAAATACTTGCCTGCATTGGTTTTTACACCAACAGAAGGTGCGCCCCAACGAATCCCAGTATCCATCAATCCTTCCCATCCTGCAAAACTACAAGTACCAGGAACTGGCATACCTACCAGTTTATTTACTTTTAATTCTTGCACCATAAATGCATAACAATGACCATCACTGTAATTAGCTTCATTGGCTAAAGAGATACTAGGCTTAGTCCATCTGAAGTTGGGTTCAAATCCATTGCTTCTTACATCATTAGTATAGTCCATGAATTTTTTACCACTTAAGAATACGGCCAAATCTGCAACAAGGTCTCCACCACCATTGTTACGCGTATCAACTACTACCCCTTTCTTTTCAAAATACTTACCCATGACATCTTCGTAAGTGCTTCTAAAAGTTCCATCACTCATTCCGGGAATATGTACATAACCCAATTCACCACCACTCATTTTTTCTACTTCATCTGCATTGCGTTTTACCCAACGCTTGTACAACAATCCATTTTCTTCTCCGCTAGAAACCGGCTTTACTATAACTTCTCTTTTAGCAGTTCCTTCTTGTAATACCAGTAAAACATTTTTACCGGTTTTGCGATTGAGGTATTGCGCAATGTCTTTATCTGCAGTAATAGTTTCTCCATCTATAGATTCTATAATGGTACCAGCTGCAATATTTAAACCTGCTTTATCTAATGGACCCTCTTTAATTACTTCTTCAATTTTTACGCCCACTCCTTTATACGCAACATCATAAAAAACACCTAATGAAGCAGTAGCATCTCCTGATGGATTAAAACTACCATATGCAGCACCACTATGGCTTACATTGAGCTCTCCTAATAATTCACTTAGCATTTCACTAAACTCATAGTTATTGCCGATAGAAGAAATGTATTGATCATAGTCGGGCTTATAACTATCCCAATCAATACCATGGAATGTTTTATTATAAAATGTTTTCTTGGTTCTGCGCCATACATGATTAAACATGGCTTGACGCTCTGCAGTACTATTCACCATCATTTCTCCATTGATAGCAATTCGTTCTTGCTTACTGCTTACAGGATCTAGTTTAATGATGCCTCCATCGCTGCTAATGAAAATACTTTTTTGATCCTTATCCCAAACCATACTTGCAAAACCTGCATTCAATGGAACCAACATTTTGGTTTCCTTCGTACGCAAATTGGTAGTCCATAAATTCATGCCTCTTTCGAATCTTGCCAAGTAATACAATGTTTCTCCGTCTTTGCTTAACAATGCATCTCCCATACTAGAAGAATGAATGGTCACTTTTGCTTTACGTTGACTCAACCCTTCCCACTCAACAACCACGCTGTCTTTTACAACTGCTTTCTTTTTACTAGTATCTGCCTTGGCTTTATTTTCTTCTGCTTCTTTTAATAAAGCAAATTCATCTTTACTTAATTTAAAACGATCAAATGCTTCTTGTGTAAAAAACATCATGTATGCATCACTTTGTGCTCCGCCGCTCATGGCTGCTGCTCTTAAGCCATCGCGGTTGCTTTGCCATAACATAGCTTTACCACCCATTACCCATTTAGGTCTATAATCGTTGAAACCATTTTCGGTGATATTCATAATTTTTTTACCATCTACACTGGCTAAACCAACTTCTCCTACTGCGCTTCCAGGAACAGAGTAATCAAATAATAACCATTTAGAATCTGGGCTCCATTGGTAGTACTGATCATTTTCCATCCATGCAAAAATTTGCTTGGTATTGAGTATACTTCTGGCTTGTTTGGTAGCAAAATTATAAATGCGCACATTGTCTCTATTCTCTACATAAGCCATTTCCTTTCCGTCTGGAGAATACAATGGCAAGGTATTGTCATTGGCGTTTTCTAAAACAGGTGTTTCTTTAATTAAAGTAGAAACAAAGAAATAAGGTTCATCAGCACGAACTATTTTAGATTCATAAATACTCCATTTGTTATTTCTTTCGGCAGTGTAAATAATAGATTTACTATCAGGAGAAAATCCTACACTGGTTTCTTGCTCTGGTGTATTAGTAATTCTTTTAGTAATGCCACCTTCTACACTGGTAACAAAAACATCCCCTCTAAAAATAAAGGCAACTTCTTTTCCGTTTGGAGCAACACTAATACCACTACCATTGGCCACTCTAATTACTTGCTCATCATTTTTACGATTATCGGCCGTAATAGAAACAGCTAATTTTTTTGCTCCCGTACCTGGCTTCATGGTATAGAGTTCACCATCATAACCAAAACAAATAGTACCATCATTAGATGCACTTAAAAAACGAACGGGATGTTTTTTGTAACTGGTAAGTTGTTCGCTTTTGCCGCCAGCCAAACTCATTATATGAATATTAAAACTGCCAGATTCTTCACTTAAGTAGAGCATAGACTTCTCTCCATCCGTAAATACAGGGCTGCGATCTTCTCCAATAAAATTAGTGATCTTGCTATGCTTTCCTGCTTTTACATCATATACCCAAATATCTCGGGCAATTGAAGACACTTGGTGCTTACGCCATGTATTCTCTCCACCTTTTTTATCATGATAAATAAGTTTGCTTCCATCATTGCTATACTTTACATCTTCTGCAGGAGTAGTCAATAACTGAACAGGACGGCTTCCATTGGCACTTACACTATATAGTTCGGGCATAGAGCCAGTAGGAAATTGACGGTTGCTTGCCAAATCTAAACGGGAAGAACCGTACACTATATTTTTATCATCTGGAGAAAAATCATAGGGATATTCTTGAGCAGAATGAAACGTAATTCGTTTTGCTTCACCTCCATTAATTCCAATAGTAAAAATGTCGAAATTACCATAGCGATCACTGGCAAATGCAATGGTTTTGCTATCATTACTCCAAACAGGCATAAAATCATGTGCTTCATGCATGGTAAGCGGAACAGCCGTACCACCTGTACTAGGTATTTTATAAATATCTCCTTTGAAAGTAAAAACGATTGTTTTTCCATCGGGAGAAATGGAAGAATAACGAATCCATTTAGGATCGGATTGAGCAGAACAGTTGCTTCATACATTTTTTAGTTGAAAATGAAAGATAATAAAGAAGCCGATTATTTAGAAATGAAATAGATAAATGGTTAAATGAGTACCTTACGTATATGGAAGCCCCAGCATATCATATTTACCCATTAGGAGACAGGGGATTAACCATAGAATTGGGCAAGGATATTAATGCAACCACCAACCGGCAAGTTCACCAGCTTTTTCGTCAACTTCAGCACAATCCAATTCAATTTGTTTCCGATATTATCCCTGCTTATAGCAGTGTCTCAATTATTTATGATACCAATGCTATAAAAAAAGCCTTTCCACATGAATTGGCTTTCGACTATGTTAAAGGGCAATTAATTGATCGATTAAATAGTTTGGATACTTATGAAACAAACCATCTCATCAAGCATATTCCCGTATGTTATGATGTTTCACTAGCACCCGACTTAAAAGCTGTTGCAGCACATGCACAAATTTCAGTGGAGGAATTAATTCGCATACATACTGCATTGGTGTATACCGTTTACATGATTGGGTTTCTTCCAGGATTTCCCTATATGGCTTCTGTAGATAAAAAAATTCAGATGCCCCGAAAAGCACAACCCCAACTAATAGTACCAGCAGGAAGTGTTGGTATTGCAGGAGAACAAACGGGCATTTATCCTTTAGATTCTCCAGGAGGATGGCAGTTGATAGGACAAACTCCTTTATTGCTTTTTGATGTTGCCTTAGAAACACCCTGCTTATTAGAGCCAGGCCAACAAGTGCAGTTTAACGCAATTTCTTTAGCTGAGTTTTATGCAATCAAAAAAGAAATTTCAGCATGAGTATACGCATTCTTAAACCTGGCTTATTAACTACCCTGCAAGATGCAGGGCGTATGGGATTTCAGCATTTAGGCGTAAACCCAGGAGGAGCAATGGATTTACGTGCCATGCAAACAGCCAATGCCTTGGTATTAAATGGATTGGATGAAGCAGTGATTGAATTTTATTTTCCTGCACCCGTTATACAATTTAAAGCAGCTTCATTCATTGCATTGAGTGGTGCTGATTTTTCTGCAACTGCAAACGGCACCCCAATTCCTATCAATCATCCTATTTATTTACCAGCAAATACAGTGTTGCAATTCAATAGAAAGATACAAGGTCAAATTGGATACCTAGCTGTACAAGGTGGTTTTGATTTAAGTGATTGGCTAAATAGTTATAGCACCAATTTAAAAGTAGCCGCAGGCGGTTTTGAAGGAAGGACCTTACTAACAGGAGATGAAATAGATTTAAAAAGGCATGCAAAATGGAATGGTTCGGGTATTGAATCTGCTGTAATGCCTTGGAAGGCAGCTACTGAATCTTTTTATACTACCAACCCCTTTCGTTTTATTCCAGGGAATGAATTTGATTTATTAAGCGAGCATGCAAAAAAAATATTTACAACAGAAGGTTTCACTATTCAACCGCAAAGTGACCGTATGGGTTATCGCTTACACGGACCCACTTTAGATGTAGCAATATCAACAGAAATGATTTCTACAGCAGTTACAAGAGGAACCATACAACGCTTACCCAGTGGGCAATGTATTGTATTAATGGCCGATCATCAAACTACAGGAGGTTACCCAAGAATTGGGCATATCATCAGTGCCGATTTACCTGGATTGGCACAAAAAGGTTCGGCCGAAGTATTGCATTTTACACCCACCGATTTATTTACAGCAGAAAATTTATGGGTAGCACAAGAGCAACATTTGCAACAATTAAAGAATGCCTGTATCTTACAACTTGATGCATACCATCGAATTCCCTTTTGATAACAGACTGATGCCCTTTATCAGTTCTGCCAATATTGCTTGCGGTTTTCATGCGGGGGATGAAGACACCATTAAAAGAACTATTGACCTTTGTTTGATAGACGAAGTGGCCATTGGAGCGCATCCCGGTTTTAATGACAGGGTTAATTTTGGCAGAACCAATATGCAATTAACTGCTTGTGAGCTTTACGATTTATTTGCCGAACAAATTGAACTGATGCAACGCATTTGCCGAAGAGAAGGTTGTTTATTGCATCATGTTAAACCCCATGGAGCATTGTATAATATGGCTGCCGCCAATGCAGAAATGAGTTATACCATTGCTGCTGTTATAAAAGAATTAGACGCTTCTTTAATTGTTTATGGATTAAGCAATAGTCATTTAATTACTGAAGCAAAAAAAATGGGCTTACAAACTGCTTCTGAAGTTTTTGCCGATAGAACCTATCAACCCGATGGAACACTTACACCAAGAACAAATTCACTTGCGTTAATTAATAACACCGAAGATGCATTGGCGCAGTCTTTGCAAATGGTGTTAGAAAAAACAGTAACCGCTGTTGATGGTTCAATTGTTTCAATAGATGCAGCCACTATTTGTATTCATGGAGATGGAGATCATGCAGTTGATTTTGCCAAAGCCATTCACCATCACTTTCTTAAAAACAATATTCATCTTAAAACAATTGGGGCTTGAAAAAAGTACGTTCAACTGCTATTACAGGTGCTGCTTTTTTAATGGCTACATCTGCCATTGGGCCTGGCTTTCTTACTCAAACCACTGTATTTACGCAACAGTTGGCAGCTAGTTTTGGATTTGTTATAGTCATATCAGTATTACTAGATATTGGTGCACAGATGAATATTTGGCGCATCATTGCAGTAACAGAAAAAAGAGCACAGTTAATTGCCAATGAACTTTTACCCGGCTTAGGATATATATTGGCAGGATTAATTGTTATTGGTGGGCTAGCATTGCGGATGTGGATTGGGCTTGCAAGTATTAACTGGCATGGAACCATTGTATGGAAGCATGATTAGCTGTGTAATTGCCTTATTTATTTTTTGGAATAAGGAAGCAGGAAAAGCCATTGATGGATTTACCAAACTACTGGGTTTATTAATGATCTTGCTAACCATTTTTATTGTGTTTAAAGCAGATCCACCCATTGTTTCTGCAATTAAACATAGTTTTTTTCCAGAAAAAATTTCTGCAATAGCCATTGTTACATTGGTAGGCGGAACAGTGGGGGGTTATATTAGTTTTTCGGGTGGTCATCGTTTATTAGATGCAGGAATTAAAGGTGAAGCTGCATTACCCGATGTAAACAGAAGTGCCGTTACTGGTATTGTTGTTACCGCAATGATGCGTTTCTTATTGTTTCTTGCCGCATTGGGTGTAATTATGAAAGGCGTTGCATTAGATAGCACCAACCCTCCTGCTTCTGTTTTTAAATTAGCAGCAGGTGCCATCGGTTATAAATTTTTTGGCATAGTCATGTGGAGTGCTGCTATTACTTCGGTAATAGGAGCAGCATATACTTCTGTATCATTCTTAAAAACATTTCATCCATTAATAGAACAATATGAGAAATGGATCATCAGCATCTTCATTGTATTCTCTACCCTAGTTTTTGGTATTGCCGGTAATCCCATTCAAATATTAATTACAGTTGGCGCACTCAATGGATTGATCTTACCTATTGCATTGGGATTGANNTGATGTTGGTTGCAGCAAGAAATAAAAAATTAGTAAAAGAATATAAACATCCACTTTGGTTGCAGATTACAGGCTGGATGGTTGTTGCAGCCATGAGCTGGATGGGCTATTTAACCATTGCTAAATGGATAAGCGCATAACAGCTGCTGCATTTACATCAGCATCTACTGTGTTGCAAACAATGGTTTTTACTTGGCTATTGGGATCTTCTCTTCGCAATAAACCTTTATTGTATAATTTATCGTAGTACTTTAACATCACCGCAAAGGATAAACGGATATCATCTTCTATTAAAGCGTTAACAGCCATTTTTGTTTCAAGGCCGCCTAATTTCTTTTTCACTCTTATAACGGCATTAATCAATTTTTCTTTCTCAAATTTTCCATAATTGGCTACAATAAAATCCAATCGTTCATCAAATGGAATTTCTAAAAAGCAAACTTTTTGTTGCCGCATCTGCTGAAAAAAAACAGTAGGAATATTTACTAGACCAATGCGTTGACTTTCATCTTCTAAATAAATAGGAGAACCTGGTTGAAGCGTTTCACTCAATTGCCATAATTCCATTGCCAATTGATTTTCAAAAAATTCCTGACTGGGTTGTGCAGGCTGTCCGATAGCACCAAATGCAGATCCTTTGTGATGAGCCAACCCTTCTAGATCTATCACCGCAGCGCCTTTTGTTTTCATGGCTTTCAACACTTCTGTTTTGCCACTACCCGTATAACCACCTAAAATTTGAATGTTATATTTTTTCTCGAACTGTGCCAACACCCAATTTCGGTAAGCTTTATAGCCACCTACTAAAGTGTACACTTTAAAACCATATAAGTCTAATAACCAAGCAACACCAGCACTGCGCATTCCTCCCCTCCAGCAATGTACTAAAACAGTTGGTAGCGCTTCGCCTGATGAATGTTTCACCAATTGCTCAACCTGCTCTACCATTTGCACCATATTGCTTCCAAAATATTTCAGGCCAATTTTTACTGCACGTTGCTTGCTTTCTTGTTTATACACAGTACCTACTACTTTTCTTTCCTCATTATTAAACAGGGGCAAACTATGGGCACCAGGAATATGGGCATGATCAAATTCCCCAGGGCTTCTCACATCCAATACAGGATGCTGCCTTGCTAAAAGCAAAAATTCAGGAACGGTGAGTTTAGTGATGGCCATTATAGCAAATGTACAAGGCATTTTTTGTAACTTTTCACCATGAAACAATTATTGGTAATTAGGCATGCCAAAAGCAGTTGGGCTAATATAGGGCAGCAAGATTTTGATAGAAGTTTAAATGAACGCGGGCACCATGATGCTCCTGAAATGGCTAAAAGATTACTTAATAAAAAAATTGAAATAGATGCATTTATTTCAAGCCCTGCAGTTCGAGCATTGACCACCGCCACTTATTTTGCCAAAGCATACAATAAAACGCTAGAAGATATTGAACAAATCAAGCGATTGTATCATGCTCCTTCGAATGTATTTTTTGATGTAATTCAAACAATTGATCCTGCCATTACAACTGCCTCTTTGTTTGCACATAATCCGGGCATTACCGATTTTGTACTCAACTTAAATACCATCAACATCACCAATATGCCTACCTGTGGCGTATTTGGGGTAAAACTGCATACCAACGATTGGTCTGCTATTCATACTTGCAAAAAGGAATTTTGGTTTTTTGATTATCCTAAGCTGGATTAGCCGAAGGCTTTTTAAAATTGACCAAATAAACCCCTGTAAAAATCAGCGCAGCAGCAATGGCCTTTGTACTATTAAAATGCTCACCTGCAAATGCTGTAGCAATAATGGCAGCAAATACAGGTTGCGTATAAATAAATGCACCTGTGGCAGAAGACCCGATAGTAGAAATACTATAAACCGTAAGCATATACGCTACAAATGTGGCACCCAATGCAATAAAGCCCAATGCCAAAAAATGACTTAGTTCAAATGCAGCCCAATTGGTTTGTAATAAAGCGGGCAAACCAATAGGAATAATACCCAAACTGCCAATGGTAAACACCCACCTCAATACTTGAATACCACTATACTTAGCCATTAATGGCCTTACCAATACCAAATAAAATGCATAGGAAATGGCATTGATCAATACAAAAATATCGCCCAATAAAATATTGCTACCCGTGTGCGAATTATCCTTCATCAAAATAAGTAAAGTAGCGCCTCCTATACCAAATGCCAATCCTGCTCCCTTGGCCATCGTAAATTTTTCACTCAATAACCAAGCTGCAATAATGGTAATAAATATGGGCGTACCCAACGACAATAATGAACTATGAATAGCAGTAGTAAGCGAGAGCCCTTTAATAAACATAATTTGATTTATCACCACTCCTGTTAAAGCACAAAGAAAAAATCGGGGAATATCTTTTTTATCAATCTTGGTTTTGCCTGGCTTAAATAAAAACAAGATCCAAAACAAAGCAATGCTTAATACTACGCGCACTACATTTAACGCAAAGGGTTGTATCAATGAAGGCGTGATATATTTTACAGTTGCATAATTGCTGCCGAAAATAAAATTAGAACCGATGGCAGCAATATAGGCTTTGGTAGTTTTTTGCATCTGTTACAAAAGTAATAAATCGTTAAGCGAATTGCTATCAAATAATTGTACAGCATGCTGTTTAAATTGAAACTGTTCTGCTTGCTTTAATACAGCTGATAATTCAACATCATTTTGTTGAATTGACAAAGCATAGTTTGCTTGCATAAACAAACCTGCTAAATACTCCTGCTCTGTTTGCCCAGGTGTTGGTATCAAAATCATTTTCTTTTTAAGTGGCAATAACTCCATCAAAGTAGTATAGCCGCTTCGGCAAATAACAATCTTAGATTGCTGAATGGCTTGGCCTAAAGCAACGGTATCTAAATGATGCACCACTTTTACATTCGCAGGCACTTGCAAAACTTCATTGGTAGAAAGGTTTCGTGAATCACTATCTGCGGGCCTTCCTCTAACTAACAAAACAGAAAGTTGTAATTGGCCAACTTGTTGCAATATCAACCCTTCTAATATACTGCGTTGAGGTTCAGGACCAGATAGCAACACACAAATATCAAATTCAATAGAAGTAGTAATGAGTTTAAATCTACTGAGCAAGTTAATATAGTGTACAGGTATAAAAGGCATTGTTGCAGGGTGAGATAATACGCCCGCAATACCGGGAGGCGCTTGCATATCGGGCACCCAACATTGGCTAAAACGATTGATATAGCTATAGTTGATTGATTGCAAAATGTTTTCAATCCATTTAAAAGGGGCTTTGATGGTAAGTTGGTGCGTAATAAAAATACTGGGAACAGTTGCATGATGCAATCCATACCGATTATCGGAAACCACGAAACTGATATTTTCTTTGACCACTATTTTGTTTAACCAGTTATGCTCTGAGCGTATGGTAAATATTAAACGAGGCAATTGAGCCAACAAATTCAACGCAAAAAATAACCGATGCTTGCTGTATTTTACCCGATACCCTTTGATAGGAATAATGGTTATTTGAGGAAATGCCTGTTCCAATAAAATGGCTTGCGCATTTTCGGCACCTATCAACACTTCATGGCCATTTTGTAACAAAGCATTGATAATGGGAATGCATCGCGTAGCATGCCCCAGCCCCCAATCGAGGGGAACGATCAATACTTTATGTTTTTTATAACTGGTCAAAAAGGCGTTTTTATGATTTTAAAGCACAATTTTATTACTTTAGAAGAAGATATGAAGTTGAAAATAAACCAAATTATGCTTTTGCTGTTACTATTAATCATGGTAAGCAGTTCTTGTGGCGTATTTCAAAAATCGAATAAGACCAAGTACTGCGGATGCCCCAAACATTAGTAAAGCAGCTTCTATGAATCGGGATTTACTCGTTTTAAACAAACAAATCCATCTCTCCGAAGATGCGTTGGCAAAGGAAACAGCCCTATTGAACCAGGTTTTGATGAAATTAGAAAACTGGGAAAGCTTTTGCATTGCCAATGAAGTGATCGATATCAATCGCAGAAAAATGATCCGCAAAGCACATTTGGTTAGAAGCATTTTGCAGGACCATCCCAACAAATCATTCATTTTTGTTTGCAACAAAAACTAAGTTAGTTTTTCTAATGCCGCTTCTAGAGTGGCCAGCATTTCTGGAATTTCTTCTTTAACGCATGTACCCACGCTTAGCCTATACCAAGGGTTTGTTGCACTTGCACCAAAAGCTGAAAATGGTACAACCGCCATTTTAGCTTCTCCTAAAATATACGATGTAACATCAGATTGAGTTGCTAAAATGGTTCCATCGGCTTTTTTCTTTCCCACCAAATTCAATTGAATGGTTAAATAAATAGCCGCCTGAGGAGCAACTGCATCTACCGAATAGCCTTTGGCTTTTAATGCAATAATTCCTTCATAAATATGTTGAAGCCTATATTCAATAGCCCCCTTAAAGTTTACCAAGTAATCTGCAATCGCATCTTTCATGGGCAAATATTGAGCAACTGCTTTTTGCTCCGCCATGGGTGCCCAAGCACCCAAATGACTTAAAATGGCTTTCATTTTTGCAATTACATTTTCTGGACCAAGCGCCCAACCTACTCTTACACCTGTTGCGGAAAACACTTTAGAAATACCGTCAATATAAATGGTATAAGGTTTCATTGCTGGGTTCAATGCAATGGGATTATAATGTTGGGTATCGCCATAAGTAAGTGTCCAATACATTTGATCGAACATGAGGTATAATTTCTTTTCATTTTCTCCTCTGCTATTATTTTCTTGGATAATTAAATCACAGATTTGCTTCAATGAATCTTCCGAAAGTGTTGTTCCTGTTGGGTTTTGAGGGGTACACAAACAAATGAGGGTAGCCCCTTTTATATTGGCCTTAATATCTGCTACCGTAGGCATGAAATTATTTTCGGGGGTACAGTCTACCAAACAGTGTTCTCCATCTGTTAAGTGTACATAGTGATTATTATTCCAAGAAGGTACACCATAAATTACCTTATCACCTTTATCTACAATTACTTTAAAAAGCGAATAAATCAATGGGCGACCGCCAGAACCCACTTGAATTTCAGCAGGTGTAAAATGCAGTCCCTCCCATTCTTGAATGAATGTACTAATCGCTTGACGCAGTTCAAGAATACCTTCTGCAGCTGGATAATTGGTATAGTGTTTTTTATAGGCCTCAATAATGCAGGCTTCTAGTTCCTGAGGGATGGGAAATATATTCGGGTTAAAATCACCAATAGTGAAATTGTATATTTTTTCTCCATTGCGAATACGCTCATTGATGGCGTTTCCCAACTTCACAATTTCGCTACCAATTAGGGTTTCTGCCAGGTGACTCAACTTACTCATATAAAAATTTTAGCGCAAAGTTACTGTATTGACAGATTTCTATTTTAACTTCATACAAAAGCAATAAAATGGGAAAAGCAAAATCTAGCAGAAAAACAACTAAAAAGCCAGCATCAGCATCTGGTATGGTTTCAAAACCAGCAGGCCCGGGAAGTACATTTGGCAAAGCAGCTGGTGGTGCAATGGGCAATAAGAATTTCTCCTCTTCTAAAAAAGGTGGTGGATTTTCAGTAACACCAAGAAAAGCATCTTAATAGCTGGTTGAACAAAAGCGCTTCTGCATGAATCACCTTATTTTTTGTAGTGGTGATTTTATATGAATATTTTAATGGTTATTTGATTTTAATATCCTAAAAAATCAAATAACCATTTTTATGAATTCAGCAACACCTAACCTTTTACCCCCCCCCCATTAAACTTTCGTTGGTTTTAATCTTTGCCTCAAGTCTATTCCTTTTTGCCTGCCAAAAGAAAACCGAGCAACCCTTTACTACCCAAATTGAAAATATCTCTAGAAAAGAGTTGTCCCTTTGGATTGGTAGTTATTTTAAAATGATACCAGATGGGCCCAAGCCTTTGATTGATAAGGCAACCAAAACTTACTATAAAGGTCAAATGATTGTAAAAATCCCCTTGAGTAGTGGAGGTGGTCATTTTTACTTTACCAAAACCGATCGGTTGGAAGTACAGTTCATAAGAGTTGTTTCTGCAGAAGATAACATGAATACTCCTTTTAGTGGGTACTATGAGTTTATTTAGTTCAAAACTTAGGGATGCAAATGGAAATATAAATAATGTTGATGAAATGCCTATTCCTACTATAGATCGACCAAAATTTACTTGGAAAAGAAATGTATTTAATGGATTAACCTTTTTATTAAATGATACTGCTGAAACTTTAGTAGATATCACTAATTTCACTTTAGTGAATGGGAAGTGGACTGCAACTTTTGTAATTACAATTAAGGATTGGTTTGGTGTTGATACAAATGATGTAATCAATTATCAATATGGCTTTTTTGGAAGCGGATTTGCAGCTTGGTGGCTATTGCAACACAAAAGAGGTTATAAACCCGTTCAAACAGTGGTATCATTAGGAGTAACTTTATCTGGTAATTTATAATTTTATGAAAAATAGTTTATACGCAATAGCAGTTTTGTCATTTTTCCTTATTTCTTGTCGAAATACATATAAATCAATCTCAATAAAAAAAATTGATCTGTATAATAAAGTTGATACAATGGGAATTTATAAAGGAAATCTTTTGACAAGAAAACATGATTATTTTTTAATTGAAAACTTTCATGACAAAGTAAAAGATTCATTACAAATCTTTGAGTTTATTAAAAAGAATAATCGTCACAATGAATTTTATACATATTCTGTCTATTTATATAAAGAATCTAGTATTACCAATATTAAAAAAATTAAGGAGGGGCCTGGAGAAATTACATATGAGTCTGATGAAAATGATTTACTATATACTATTATTTGGCAAAATAATAAATGTTGTATTCATTCATACAAGGGAGAGAAAAAGGAATATGAAATTTGTAGAGATAGTTTGTAAATGATTTTGGTTAAAACTACTATATGAAAATATCCATATTTTTTTTTGCGATTTTACTTTCTTCATGCGCAATGGATTATTCATGTGATGCGGTAATTATGAATGAGTCTGGAAGTAAATTATTAATAAGTATTTTCTACAATAAAGATAGTTTAGATAGAGCCCTTCGTTTATCTAAAAGCAATAAAAATTATCCGTTATTTTTAAAATACGAAGGAGAAAAGTTTGGTCAAGAATTTATAAGTGATACATCAGCATTTGCAAATCATTTTCAAGTATCTAATAATACATCTGTTAATATTAACCATAATATTGGCGGAAGGTTTGTTGAGCCTGATTATAGTTTAATTAAGAAAATTACTATTCAATACAACTGTAAGTTCAAGTAATAAGTGCAATTTTTCCTTGTAGCACTTGATTAGGTGTTTGATAA
>VIKJ01000054.1 GCA_008080615.1 Chitinophagaceae bacterium
TAATAGCTTTGTTTTGAAATCTATTCAGGCCAGAATAACGGGATTAATCCTTAATTACCTGCCACTGCCGGCCAGCAGCAATAAAAAAGGACGTTGGTAGTAACGATACTACTTGGGGTTTAAACATGTACAGCCCAGCCAAAAGCGAAACTGGAAATCTTGCAGTATAATCAATCAAAAACACCGCTGAATATTAAACCCAAGGCGAGAAAAAGGGTTAAATCAAAAAATTATAAAAATGAAAAAGATTGTTATCTTACTAATTGCTGTTTTCGGTTTTACATTTAGCCAAGCAGCCACGATAGAAAAGAAATCCTCACCTACTTTTGAGACACAAAAAGCGAAAAAAGTTGATTCGAAAGACAAAAAGAAAATTTTAAAAGTTGAAGTAAACAAAAAGTTTTTTGCCTGTGCAACAGGTGTTGGAACAATATCGGGGAGCTGTTGGGCAATCGACCTATCCATTGAACACTGTTGTGACTGTGAATATAATGTTGCCTTTATGATCGCAACTATGTCCGCGCAATCTCAGGTTGGGAATTATGCATGGTTATTAAACATCTTAGAAGCTGAAATGCCATGTTAATTTGTTTATATTAATTCAAGTAGTAGGCTTTTAAGCCTACTACTTTTAAAATTTGTAAAAATGAAACTGATCCTATCGATATTTTTTTTCCTACTATTTCTAAACAATTCGAATGCACAAATGATTCAAAGTGGACGGGCTATTTATAGTTTCAGTCATATTAAAGACACTTTATCACCTGCGAATAGATATACAGAAGAAATGGCACTTTTTTTTAACATGAAACAATCGAGCTATTTTAGCTATACAAAATTTTATGGAGATTCAATCTTGCAGACCAGGTTTAAAATTGTAGAAACAGGAGGAAAAATAAGTGAAGAGGAGTTTAAAGAGGCTGTAAAATTTAAAATGACTACCCCGGAAAACTTATATTTTAACTTTGAAGAAGGTAAATTTGTTTTTACACACCCATGGATTGGGGAAACACTTGCTATTGAAAATAAAGCAGACATTATTAAATGGCAACTACAAGATTCAACTAAAACAATAGAAGGATTAATATGCTTTAAAGCGCTTTGCCGTTTCAAAGGAAGAAATTATGAAGTTTGGTATTGCCCAGAAATTCCAACAAAAGCCGGACCTTGGAAGTTGAATGGACTTCCAGGATTAATTATTCAAGCAAATGACCAAAGCGGGAGTATCTCATTCAACCTAAAATCATTAAATTATTCAAAAGAAATACTTTCTCTGATTAATCCTCCAACTTTAGTAAGACAGGTATCACAAGAGCAGTTTAATAAACTAAAAATGGGGTTATTGCAAAATCCCCAAGCATACATAAATGCCGCTGTAAGTGGAAGCTCCGTATCAAACTCTAATGATAAAGTAGAAGTACGCAAAACAGATGCTTCAGCACCAAAACCAAAATCAAGAGTCAATAATCCGATTGAATTGAACAACGATTAAAACGAATGTCAAAAAATATTTTTTTATTTATTTTAATAACAATTTTATTCAGTTGTTTTTATAGTCAAAAATTATTTGCTCAATATCAACTCAAAGGCATTGTTACTAGTGCTAAAAAAGAGCCACTTTCGAATGCAAGTGTAAAAGTTAAACCCATTCATCAAAATAAAATTGTTTCGTATTCATTTACAAACCAAAATGGGCTATTCACTTTAGAGCTAAATAAACAGTCTTTAGATAGTTTAGAAATAGAAATTTCTTGTATCGGTTATCAAACCCAAAAAGCACAGTTAAAAGGCTTATCGTTTGATAATATTCTAATTGATTTAGAAACAACCATCCACAAACTTCCAGAAGTTAGGGTGAAGAGCAATCCAGTAATTGAAAAAAAAGATACATTAAGTTATACTATTAAACCCTTTACGCAGGCAACCGATGCAGTTATTGGTGATGTGTTGAAAAGGATACCGGGAATTGAAGTGACAGAATCAGGGGTAATTAAATTTCAAGGGCGTGCGATTAACAGATATTACATTGAAGGTTTAAATTTATTAGACGATAAATACAATGTGGCCAATAGAAACATACCTGCGACATCTGTTGAGAAAGTTCAAATACTAGAAAACCATCAACCGATTAAAATATTGGATAGTGTTAGTTTTTCAAATCAGGCTGCACTAAACCTTATTTTAACGGATAAGGCAAGAGGAAGAATTATTGGGCGGTTGAAACTTGGGGCAGGTATAAGCCCTTTATTACTAGATAATGAAATTAATCCAATGAAGTTTAATAAAAATACACAGTTTATTAACTCCTATAAGTATAATAATACAGGTATTAATTATTCTGATGAACTAACATTGTTAAATAGTTCTAACATAAGCAGCAACTTTGTTTCAAATACAACCGAGAATCCACTTTTATCAATACCGTCTGCAAATATTCCTAGGACAAATACTCAGCGATTCTTATTTAATAATAGCCACACGTTAACTTTTAATCAGCTGTATAAGTCGAAAACTGATGTGAACATCAAAACAAATTTTGATTTTATAGTTGACAAGCAAAATCAAAATAACAGCAACATGAATACCATTTATTTTCCAAACGATACAATACAGTTTAAGGAAAGTCAGGCACTTAATTTAGAAAAAATATTATCCAGATTTTTTTTTACAGTTGAGAAAAATACAAAAAACTATTTCTTTTTAAATGCTTTCAAAATTCAATACTTAAAAAATAGAAACTTTGGTCAACAAAACACAACACTTAATACCACTCAATCTTTCCTTAACAATCATATTAGCTTCTTAAATAATGGAAATTTCATCAATAAAAAAGGAAGTACTTTAATTGTGGGCAATTATCAGGTTAGCTATTCTAATATGCCGCAAAGTCTTTCTATTTTACCGGGCATCTATGATTCCATTTTCAATTTTGGAAATGTTTACGATGAACTTTTACAAAAATTAAAGATAAAAACTTTTTATGCAGGTGCTGAATTGGGTTTGAGTCGAAGATTCAATAACATCTCATTCCAAAATACTGTTTCAGCAAATTTTACTAACCAAAACTTTACCAGTAATCTTTTAAAATTGTATTCAGGAAAATACGATAGCGTATCCTATAATTTTAACAACCAAATCGATATTCATCAGTATTTAATCACCAACACTTTCAGCTTGTCTTACAAAATACGGAATGCCAAAGTTAGCCTTTCAGTGCCTGTCGCATATATTGATCAGAAATATCAATACACTATTAAAGATACTTCGAACAAGAGACTATTCTATAACTATAACTTATCCGTCCAAATACCTTTTACAAGCCGTATAAGCACTTACTTAAGCAGTAGCTTATCTACTTATTATACATCACCATATTTTTCAACCAATAACACAATACTTTCAAATTATAGAATGTTACAAAATAATGCTGGCATTTTCAATAACAACAAATCATTTACCAACTCTTTGCTTATTAACTATAAAGACGCTCTTAAAATAATCTTTGCTTCAATTGGTGTAACACAGGAAAAATTTACGCAACCTTTCATTTACAACAACTTGTTTATAGGAAACTTATCAATTATGGAAGCGCTATTATTTAACAATACAAATAGTTCTTGGAATGTTGGTGGCAGAATTAGCAAGTACTTTATATCATTGAAAACATCATTAGTGCTCGGTTTATCGTATAAAAGAACAGAGAATTTTCAAATGAACAAAAATATACTCAGTATTTCTAATGTTAATTCATTAAATATAAATAGCACAATTAGTTCCAAAATCGGTTCAATGATAATCGATCATTCTCTTCAGTATCAAAGAATTTTAAGCGGTATAAATCAAACATTAGCCCCAAGCTTCTTACTGAATCAAACCATCTCCAATAGTATTGTTTTTTCAGAATTTAGTTATATAAAAATCAATGTTGAACAAAGCTATTTCAAAAGACCGGGAGCAACTGAACGGAATTTCTTCTTCATAGATTTATCGTTTAAAAGGAAATTAAAAAATAAAAAAATAGATATTGAAGCCAACTGGTTAAATATTTTAAACACCAATAACTTCGAAACTTTAAGCTTTTCTGCCAATAATAGAACACAGAGTTTTTATGTTCTAAGACCAGCTCAAGCAATGCTTAAAGTTGCTTTCAATTTTTAAAAGAAGGTGGTTTGAACCTAAAAAATAATACAGGATTAGCTATTTCACTTCCTCAAACTCAATATAATCATCTCGCTTAGGTGGGGTGCTATTGGTGGGCTTGGCTTGCTCGGGCTTTTGCTCGGCATTGTATTGGGCATACTGTTTTTGTTGAAATGCCTGTTGTTGCTGCATTTCACTCATTTTCTTTTTTAATTGGCTGGCTGTTTTAGTAACGGGTACTACCAATTCAAAAATGAACCTGTAAGCCAGGTAAATCATCAAACACCAAAATAATATCTTAAACATAAGAGGTTAAAAGTACCCAAAAAGGGGTCATTGGGGCCAAAACGATTGTTAAAATGCGCTAAAATCGTACCAGCGGTAAAAATTTGGAGTTTAATGCCCTGTTTTCGTATATTTGCAGCAGCAAAGAATCAACAGAAGGGAACGACTATCGTTCCCTTCTCCTTTTTTAATATGGCAACAGATCCAAATATTTCTACAATTGAAAAGATGCTAGAAGCAATTCTGGCAGATGAACCAGCCTTTTTTTTGGTATCCTTAACCATTAAGCCCACCAATAATATCAAGGTATTTGTAGATGGGGATGAGGGTATTAAGATAGAAAGATGCGTTTCTTACAATAGAAGATTGTACAAACAAATTGAGGAAGCAGGCATTTATCCAGAAGGAGATTTTTCTTTAGAAGTGTCTTCTCCTGGTATTGAGGAACCCTTGAAATTGCACCGCCAATATGTAAAAAATATTGGTAGAACAATAGAGGTAAAGCTGGCAGATGGATCAGAAAAAGAAGGAGTTTTAGCCTCAGTAACAACAACAGAAATAACTCTTACTGTAACAACTGGTAAGGGAAAAAAAGCAGTAACCGAGCAGTTGGTTATTCCTTTTGAAAATATAAAATCAACAACCGTTCAAATTAAATTTTAGCAGACACAAAAAACAGCACCATGGCCAGTATCAATCTAATAGAAGCGTTTCAGGAATTTAAAGACGCAGAAAGCATAGATCGTCCTACGATGATGAAAGTAGTGGAAGATGTATTTAAAACCTTGCTTCGTAAAAAATTTGGTAGTGATGAAAACTTCGACGTAATCGTAAATGCCGAAAAAGGAGATTTGGAAATCATCCGTCGCCGTATGATTGTAGAAGATGGTGAAGTAATGGATCCTTTGGCTGAGATTGCTTATACCGATGCTGCTAAGATTGAACCCGATTTTGAAGTAGGTGAAGAATTATATGAAGAAGTAGATATTTTAGACTTTGGACGCCGTGCTATATTGGCCGCAAAACAAACGCTGGCAAGCCGTATCAGCGATTTGAAGAAAAATGCATTGGTTAAAAAATACGAAGATAGAATTGGTGAAATCATCAGTGCCGAAGTATACCAAGTTTGGAAAAAAGAAGTGTTATTATTAGATGAGGAAGGCAATGAATTGATTCTTCCAAAATCGGAGCAAATTCCACAAGACTATTTTAAGAAGGGAGAGAATATCCGTGCTGTAATTGCTCGTGTAGACATGAAGAATAATTCACCTGTAATTATTTTAAGTAGAACTAGTCCGCTGTTCTTATCTAAATTATTAGAGATTGAAGTTCCAGAAATATTCGACGGTTTAATTGCCATTAAGAAAATTGTTCGTGATCCAGGAGATCGTGCAAAAGTGGCTGTAGAATCTTACGACGATCGTATTGATCCAGTAGGTGCTTGTGTAGGTATGAAGGGTAGCCGTATTCACGGAATTGTTCGTGAATTAAAGAATGAAAATATTGATGTGATTAATTTCACCACCAATACCCAATTATTGATCCAGCGTTCATTAACGCCTGCCAAGATCAGTTATATGGAATTGGATAATGATAAGAAACAAGCCAATGTGTACTTGAAAGCAGATCAGGTTTCATTAGCAATTGGTCGCAGAGGGGTTAACATCAAATTAGCTTGTGAATTAACAGGTTATGAAATTGATGTGTATCGCGAAGACGAAGAAGTGAATGATGAGTTTGATATTGATATGGACGAGTTCAGCGATGAAATTGAACCATGGATTATTGATGAGTTTAAGAAAATTGGTTGTGATACCGCTCGCAGTATTCTCAAGTTAACTGCTGATGAACTGGAAAGAAGAACCGACTTGGAGCGTGAAACAATTGACGATGTGAGAAAGGTATTACAAGAAGAATTTGATAGAGAAGAATAAGCAGCTAATTAGCACGTATCTTTGTCTTGGAGCTGAAGAAGCCCTAAGACATGGATTGGTGCCAATATGAAGATGTCCATGGACAATAGTCCATAATCCATGGGCAACGCGTTTGGACCATGGACTTAAAAACAAAGAATGTCAGAACTGAAATTACCAAGACTGTTAGCAGCCGCCAAAGAATTCAACATTGGTCAGGATACCCTGATTGATTTTTTGGTGAAGAAAGGATTTAGCAAGGATGACTTGAAGCCTACCGCAAAGCTTCAAGAAGACCAATACCGTGCCCTTCAGGCAGAGTTCCAAGGCGATAAAGTAGCCAAGAACAAAGCAGATCAGGTAGAGATACCTAAAGTAGCGCAATCTGAAGCACGCAAAAAGAAAGATGAGGAAGAAATCACTTTCAGAAAAGAAGAGAAAAAAGTAGTTGCTGCAGCACCAAAAGAAGAAGTGAAAGTGCAAGAGCCTGTAACACCAGCTCCTGCGCCAGTTGTGGAAGCCCCAGCACCAGCTCCCATTGCAGAAAAGCCTTTAGCTGCAGAAGTGTTTACAGTGCCAACACCAGTTGTTGAAACTCCGGCACCTGCACCTGTTGATGTTCCTGCTCCAGTTCAAGAAACAAAGAAAGAATCTACCAATATAGAAGGACCAAAAGTGATCAACAAAATTGATCTATCTACTATTGATTCTTCAACTCGTCCTAAAAAGACGGCTAAAAAAGCGGAACCTTTTGCAGCTCCAAAAGCAGCAGCACCAGCGGCTCCTGTAGAAAAACCAAAACCTGCTCCTGTTGCTAAAGCCCCAGTTGTAGAAGTGGCAGCACCTGCAGCACCCGAAGCAGATCTTCCTCCAACAATAGAAAATATTCGTGCAGATAAATTAGAAGGACCTAAGATTTTAGGAAAAATTGATTTACCTGTAAATAGTGATACCCGTCCTAAACCAATGGGTAGAGATGAGAAGCGTAAACGCAAGCGTATTCCTGTAGACAAAAAAGGGGATAACAATGCACCAGCGGCGGCGGTGGATTCAACCGTGGCGCAGGTGGTGGAAATAGAGGTGGTAACAGAAATGATCGCAATGCACCTCGTACAGAAGATAAAGAAATAGACCAAAAAGCCATTCAGGAAAAAATCCGTGAAACGCAGGCTAAGCTTGCGGGTACGGGTGGTAGAGGTAAGAGCCTGAAAGCAAAATATAGAAGAGCCAAACGTGATGAAGCGGCAGAATCAATGGGTGAAGAAGGCATGGAAGACAACAAATTACAAGTAACAGAATTTGTTACGGTAAGTGAGTTGGCCAACCTGATGGACGTAAGTTTTGCCGATGTAATTGGTAAATGTATGAACCTGGGTATCATGGTTTCTATCAACCAGCGTTTGGATGCAGAAGTAATTGAATTGGTTTCTAGTGAATTTGGTTTTGAAGTTGAATTCATAGGTTTAGAAGATGTGGAAGAAGAAGACGAAGAAGATGAAGAAGAAGATGAAGCTGCTCAGGTTCCAAGAGCGCCAATCGTTACCATCATGGGTCACGTGGATCACGGTAAAACATCTTTACTAGATTATATCAGAAGTGCCAATGTGGTTGCAGGTGAGGCCGGTGGTATCACCCAGCATATAGGTGCTTATGAAGTAACCCTTCCCAACGGAAGAGCCATTACTTTCTTAGATACACCTGGTCACGAAGCCTTTACGGCCATGCGTGCTCGTGGTGCAAAAGTTACGGACATCGCCATTATTGTGGTTGCTGCGGATGATGCGGTAATGCCTCAAACCAAGGAAGCCATTAGTCACGCGCAAGCTGCCAATGTACCGATGATTTTTGCAGTGAATAAGATTGATAAAGACGGTGCACAACCGCAAAAAATATACGAGCAACTATCTCAGATGAATATCTTGGTAGAAGCTTGGGGTGGTAAATTCCAAAACCAGGAATTATCTGCCAAGCAAGGATTAAATGTAGATCTGTTATTAGAGAAAGTATTGTTAGAAGCAGATTTATTAGACCTCAAAGCCAATCCTACTAAGGAAGCCAGTGGTACCATTATTGAAGCATCCTTAGATAAGGGTCGTGGATATGTTGCAACCATCTTGGTACAAAATGGTACCCTTAACCAAGGAGATCTGATTGTATCTGGCCAACATTATGGTAGAGTAAAAGCCATGTTCAACGAGCGCAATCAGCGTATTGAAGTGGCGCCACCATCTACCCCAGTAGTAATATTGGGATTGAACGGAGCTCCACAGGCAGGTGAGAAATTCAAGGTATTTGAAGACGAAGCTGAAGCAAAAGAAGTAGCTACCAAGCGCGCGCAAATCTTGCGTGAGCAAGGATTGAGGGCTAGAAAACATATTACTTTGGATGAGATTGGCCGAAGATTGGCACTCGGAAACTTTAAAGAACTCAATATCATCATCAAAGGTGATGTGGATGGATCTGTAGAAGCCTTGAGTGACTCTTTGCAAAAATTATCTACCGAAGAAATTGCGGTTAGGGTTGTATTAAAAGGTGTTGGTCAAATTTCGGAGAGTGATGTATTGCTTGCAACCGCATCTGATGCCATCATTATCGGATTTAACGTTCGACCTTCTATGCAGGCCAATAAGCTATCTGAAACCGAAGGTGTGGAAATCAAGTTGTACTCTATTATCTATACCGCTATTGATGAAATCAAGAGCGCGATGGAAGGTATGCTTGAACCTAAATACCAAGAGAAGATTATTGCCAACGTTGAAATTCGTGAAGTATACAAATTTGATAAAGCCACTGTTGCAGGATGTTTTGTATTAGATGGTAAATTGGCTAGAAACAGCAAAATCAGAATTATCCGTGATGGTATTGTAGAATATCCTAAAGGAGAAAACCAAAGTGCAGAATTGGGAAGCTTGAAACGCTTTAAAGATGATGTAAAAGAAGTTACCTCTAATATGGAATGTGGTTTAACTATTAAGAACTATGATAATATCAAAGTTGGAGATATAGTTGAAGCATTTGAAGAAGAAGAAGTAAAACGTACGCTATAAGGAGTACTTGAAGAAAGCCTCAAGCCCGCGCCATTTTTAGTAACGGCTGCTGGTTTGAGGCTTTTATAATTACATTAATGAAGCAACTGGTAATTATAAGCGCACTACTTGCAGCAGGCATTTTTTCTGATTTGCAGGCGCAGTCTAAAAAAGTGATTGCAGATAAAATTGTTGGTCAGGTAGGAGATAAAATTATCCTCCGTTCAGATATCATGAATGCTATTGCCGATTTAAAACGTCAGGTACAGGGTCAAGAAAATGCCTTGATTCCAACAGAGTGTCAGGTTTTAGAAAGCCAATTAATTAGAAAGGCTTTATTGTTGCAAGCACAAAAAGATTCTTTATCTGTAGGAGAAGATGAAATTGAAGCCGAATTAGACAATCGTATTAGACAAACCATTCAACAATATGGTTCAAAAGATATCTTAGAAGAAATTGCGGGAAAAACAATTTATCAATTAAAAGATGATTTTCGCGAGCCTTTTAAAGAGCAGAAACTGGCCGATCAAATGCAGCGTAAAATTGTAGACGCTATTAAAATCACCCCTACAGAAGTAAAAGCATATTATAATAAAATTCCTAAAGACAGTTTGCCCTTTTATGAAAGTGAAGTAGAAGTGAGCCAAATTGTAATTTATCCAAAGGCCAATAAAGATGTGGAAGATTATGTAGCCAAGCAATTGTACGATTACAAAAAGCAGGCGGAAGCACAGGGCCCTAAGAAATTTGAACAGTTAGCCAAAAATTATTCCGAAGATCCTGCAGTAAAAGAAAATGCTGGGCAGTACACGTTGAATAGAAATGATAAATTTTGGGATCCTGCATTTTTAGCGGGTGCCTTTCGATTAAAAGAAGGACAAATTTCCCCAGTTATTAAATCGAAATTTGGTTTGCATATTATTATGATGATCAGTAGATCGGGTGATGAAGCCATCGTACGCCATATACTCCGCATTCCTCCAGTAACAGAAGATGAAGTAAAGGAAACAAAACAGAAATTAGATTCAATTAGGAACGATATCCAAAATCAAAAAATCAGTTTTGCCGAAGCGGTAAACAAATTCAGTGACGACGAAGGCAGTAAGTTTAGTGCTGGTGCTTTATCATCAAGAGATGGTTCTACTTTTATTGCATTGGATCAGTTAGATAAGGATATGATTAAGCCCATCAGCGAAATGAAGCCAGGTGAAATTTCTCAACCTCAGGTTTACCAAGATGAGCGTAGAGGAAAAGTTTTGCGAATTATTTATTACAAAACCAAGAAAGAGCCGCATCGCGAAAACCTAAAGGAAGATTATAATAGAGTAGCACAGCGCGCTTTAGAAGATAAGAAACAGGTAGTATTAGAAAAATGGTTCAAAGAACATATTCCTACCTACTATGTATTAATAGACAAAGATTTTGCCAATTGTACTGGCTTGGAAGACTGGAGATTAGCAGCCGAATCGGCCACCAAGAGCAGAAATAATTAATCAATCAATCAATCAATACCTCATTATAGGGTTTAGCAGGCTTAGGCAAGCTAAACCCTTTTTTGTGCGCTGAAGGGAAGGAAAAGTTTTTTTGGTAATTAGATGTACATACATGTATATTTGTATCGTGAAGTTAGAACAAGCCATACAAAGCAATAAATTCAAAAACGAGATGCATAAAGCAAGTTTGAATATCTTGTATACGGCCTGGTGGTTGAAAACGAGGATGAGCAATGAACTAAAAACATTTGGATTAACACATGAGCAATACAATGTACTACGCATCTTAAAAGGAAAGTTCCCCGATCAAATGTGTGTAAAAGATATTGGATGCAGAATGATCGAAAAAAGCTCGAATGTGCCTAGAATCATTGATCGGTTAGAAATTAAGAAATTGGTAAAACGGGCTATTTCTCCCAACGATAGAAGGGAAACCGTAATTACCTTAACGCAAAGTGGTTTAACCATTTTAAGCGCTACAACCGAAAAAATTAATGAACTGATGGAGGAAATGGTTTGTATGGAAAAAGCGGAAGCGGTTCAATTGAATTTGTTATTAGAAAAAATGAGGGGAACCGAAAAGTAAAATTTTTTTTAAACAATACGTGTATATACATGTAAAATTAATGAATATGAAAACGATACTACATCAATCAACTACAAGAGGTCACAATAGCTTTGGTTGGCTTAACAGTTATCATAGTTTTAGTTTTGGACATTACTACAATCCAGAGCGTATTCACTTTGGGGCACTACGTGTATTAAACGATGACACAGTAAAACCTGCAATGGGTTTTGGGAAACATCCGCACGATAATATGGA
>VIKJ01000055.1 GCA_008080615.1 Chitinophagaceae bacterium
TGCCGTTTAATACATTACTTTTATCCTTTAAAACCGTATCACTTTTTTAGGACGTCACAGTAAATAAATTGTTATCTGGTAGAAGGCATATTCAACGGAGTATCACGCTTTAGCATATTCTCTTGATTGGCCATGATCCAAGCTGTATGAAAAATGAGTTTGGTTCTTTTTTCCATCAACTCAAAATTAATTTTCTCAACAGTGTCGGTTGGTCTATGATAATCTGCTTGCAACATACCATCATAAAAAAACAAAATAGGCACCCCTTTTTTGGCAAAATTATAATGATCGCTTCTGTAATAAATTTGATTGCGATCGTTGGGGTCATCGTATTTATAATCTAATACCAACTTAGTATATTGATTGTTTACTGCTTCGTTGATGATAGGCAATTCACTGCTTAATTTATCATGACCAATTACATAAATATAATTGAGTGAATCTGCTGTTTTGCGCTCTGTGTCTACACGGCCAATCATATCTGTATTAAGGTCTACGCTGGTTTTATCCAACGGATAAATTGGATGCTCTGAATAATAATCAGAACCCCATAATCCTTTTTCTTCTCCACTAACTGCCATAAAAACAATATTGCGTTTTGGGCGATCGCCTTTTTTTGCAGCAGCAGCAAAAGCTTCGGCCATTTGCATTATTCCTGTTGTGCCAGAGCCATCATCATCTGCACCATAATATATTACATTACCTATTTTGCCAAGGTGATCGTAGTGGCTGGTAATAAATACGTATTCATCTTTTTTCTCGGTGCCAGGTAATAAAGCAATTACATTACTGCTTTCTAATTGCAAAGTTGTTTTAGCAGACTGTAGCACTACTTCCGAAATATAGTTGCCTTTTTCTACTTGCTTGATTTGTGCAAATGAAAGTGTATTGGTTCTGCCAATTAACGCACTAGCCACTTTAGCAGAAATGGTTGCACTAAAAAAAGCATTCGCGTTTGCTTTTAAATACATTTCTCCAACGGTATTGGTACTTTTGCTACGAGGAAATTCGTTGGTAACAAGCAATACAGCAGCAGCCCCTAATTTTCTTGCAGCAGCAATTTTACCCCTAGAAGAAGCTGGGCTTATGAATCTTCTACCAGCTCCTGCAGGAGGAGTATAACCTTCGGGCATTCCATCTACAACAACCACTAGTTTGCCTTTAATGTCATATCCGGCATAGTCATTCCTTTTAACGGAAGTATCTACAATACCATATCCTGCAAATACGATGTTATTATATTTTAGTGTTCCAAATGCCAATCCTTCTAATGAAAAAGCAAAATCCATATCCCAGGCAAATTGCTGGCCATTTACCATTAATTGCTTTGCAATCAAACTGTCTTTATATACTGGATATATTTGTTGATAGCTTTCTCCATTTCCTGGTTTCAAGCCCATTTTTTTAAACTGCGCTTCAATGTATGCAGCAGCTTTTTTTTGACCCGGTGTGGCGGTTTCTCTTCCCTCCATTTCATCACTGGCAAGAATGGTTAACTTTTCTTTTAGTGCGGCTGCGGTAATGATAGCAGCATGCTTTGCTGATGCATCTTCTTTTTGTGCAATAACAAAATTGGCAACCAATAGCATTGCCAGTAGCATTGTTTTTTTCATAATCAATTTCATTTGGGGTTAATTACAAGCAATCTTGCCAACGCGGTTGGCGTGGCGGCCACCTTCGAAAGGTGTATTCATAAAAAGGTCTAGCATTTGCTCTGCAAGTGCCAATGCAACAAAGCGAGCAGGTATACAAATCATATTGGCATCATTGTGCATGCGAATTAATTGTGCCACATCATTTTGCCAACAAAGGCCAGCACGAATACCTTGATGTTTATTGGCAGTAATGGCTACGCCATTGGCTGATCCACATAATAAAATACCAAATGCAGCATCTCCTTTTTCTACGGCCGTAGCAGTAGGATGTGCAAAATCTGGATAGTCTACAGAATTTGCAGTATAGGTTCCAAAATCTATTACAGTAAACCCTTTTTCGGTTAACCATTTAGCTATTGCTGTTTTGTATTCAAGACCAGCATGGTCACAACCAATAGCAATTGGTTTGTTTGCATCAAAAACGTACGGCATATGATTTATTTAATTAGCTAATCCCATTCTTCGTTTTCCTGCTCTTTATTTTTTTTGGCTACTCTGGCAGATACCAAAATACTTAACTCATATAAAATCCATAAAGGCGTAAATACAATTAATTGGCTCATCCAGTCGGGGCTTGGCGTAATAAATGCTGCCACAATTAAAATAATGATGATAGCATACTTGCGGGTATCTCTTAAAAACTTAGGTGTAATCAATCCTATTTTAGTTAATATATAAGCCAATACAGGAAGTTCAAAAGCCAATCCGCAACCCAAAATAATATTGGTAAGATTGTCTAAGTAATCGGCAAATGTTGGCCTTGTTACAATCATGTTTTCGGTACCCAATTGAAATCCGGCTAAGAAATTAAACGTGAATGGCCCCAATAAAAAATACCCAAAGGCCGCACCACTAAAGAAGAAGAAAGAAACCCAAAATATTACAAACTTTGTATTGTTTAATTCTTTCTCTTTTAATGCAGGTTTTACAAAACGCCAGAATTCCCAAAAAATAAAAGGAAAAGCGATGATAATGCCTCCAACAAAAGCCATCGTAATACTGCTTAAAAACTGGCCACCAAATGTGGTGCTCTGCATGGTTACTTCTACGGGTGGCATACAAAGTGCTTCGCCCATATGCGCCCAATGGCTAAAATCACAGAGTACTTTATAACTAATGAAATTTTTATTGATGGGCCCAACAATGATGTTGTCGAAAATCCAGTTGCGGTAAATAAAAATGAAAACGGCAGCAACCAGGATGGCTATTACCGAGCGTATAATATGGCCCCTTAATTCTTCAAGATGATCTATAAAAGTCATCTCTTCTTTTCCTTCTACTGCTGTTCTATTAAATAATGCCATGTTGGAGTTTACTGTGCTAAGTGCGCAAAGTTAAGGACTTGGAGCAAGTAAATTATTGCAAAACCTTCATTTTAACCATTTCTATCCGGGTATCACTTACGGTTAGGATGTCGAACTTGAAATTATTGATAATAATGGTTTCTTTTTGTTTAGGAATGGTTTCATGCTCGTTGATAATATATCCACTAAGGGTTTCTGAATCACTTGCTGGGAAGTTGAGGGTATATTTCTCGTTTAGGTAATCTAGTTCCAAACGGCCACTGAATATGAATTCGTCTTCAGACAGTTGCTTTTCTACAAACTCCTCTACATCGTATTCATCGTGAATTTCTCCAAAAATCTCTTCTAATACGTCTTCCATGGTAACAATACCTGCTGTTCCACCAAATTCATCTACTACCCAAGCAATGCTTTTTCGCTCTTTCGAAAACTTATTAATCAGGTCGGTTGCACTCATGCTCTCGGGAACTGCAATAATAGGATGGATAATACTTTTAATATTGGCTGGCTTGTCGAAAAGGTCTAATTGGTGAATATAGCCTACTATATTGTCGATACTTTCTTCAAAAACCAACAGTTTGCTCAATTTGGTACTGATGAATTCGGCCTTGGCTTCTTCTACACTGGTATTGATTTCTAATGCCACAATCTCTGTTCTGGGAACCAAGCACTGCCTAATTTTAATGGTAGGTAAACTAAGTGCGTTTTCGAATAATTCAGTGTTTAGCTCCTGTGATTCTTCATCCTGTTCCTTGGTTTGCTGAAAAAAATGCTCCAAATCAACTTTGGAAAAAACCTCATTTCTATTGTTTACCCTCACATTAAACACATATTTCAAAATCCATTGAGATATGTTCACCATTAAGTTGGTGAGCGGTAAAAATAAATTATGGAAAAAATTGGCTAATGGGGCAAAAAAACTAAGCAGTGTATCGTTTTTAGCCCTGAAAATAGCTTTGGGTAAAAATTCGCCAACAACCAATACCACAATAGTAGAGAGCAGGGTATCGAATGCCATTTTTAGAAATTCATTCTCTATTTTAAGTGGATTCCAAATGCCGGTGTTTAATAGTTCATCGAACAATAAACCATAAATAACTAAGAAAATATTCAAGCCAATTAAACAAGTGCCTATAAAACGGGCAGGAAATTCCATGAATCGGGCCAGTATGGCGCCGCTTTTTTTACCTTGTTTTTTCTTCAATTCAATACTCAAGCGATTGGCAGTTACAAAGGCAATTTCGTAGCCTGCAAAAAAGCCAATAAACAAAAGAGTACCAACTATACAAAGAATGGTATAGAGATGTGTCATGACTCAAAGTTAAGGGATATCTATATAAACAAAGTACCCCGTAGAAACGGGGTACGCTACCGATAAATTTAACATGAGAAATCGGCTATTGTTTTTATTTAAAATCTACTGTGCAATTTTGGCATTTCATTTCTATTTTAAGGCCTTTGCCATCTCCGCCAACGGCAGAAAAACGAGTATCATTATTTCTATCATCTCCACCGTAAGCCCTCATTACAGACCTGTTAACCGAGCGAATTTCTTCAGACAATTTATCTTCCTTGTCTTTGGATGCAGGTTTTGGCTCTTCTTTCAAAGGTAATTTTTCAAAATTGCCATATACTGTGCTAAAGGGTCCTGAATAATTGATATTGTAGTTTTTTACTTCTCTAAGGGGTAATCGGATATCGGCATATTTGTTATCAATACGAATTAAATTAACACCGCTATTGATTTGGCGAACTTTTATATCTGAATTGGTGCCATCTAATTCTAAACTTGCATATAATTTAGTGATACGTAAGTTGCCATAATTTTTTCTGCCCCTTAAATGATCAATCCCTTCAATTTCGTATTCATCATTGGTGCTTCTAAAAACCAGGTTTTTAACTAAGGCCATTTCTATGGTGCTGTATTTAGAATCTAGGTCGGCATCGTCTATATTTCCTGTGGTTAATCTACCATTCATGAATTCGATTTCTGCATTGGCAATATTGCCTACAGATGCATTGGCGTATTTAGAACGTAGATATAGTTTAGTGAAATCTTCAGCGTCTAAATTACCATTGGTTAAATCAATTGTAGCATTATTGATTTTGCCCGAAATTTGAACATCTGCGTATTTACTTTCAACATCTAATTTATTGCTGTTAGGAATATAGATAGTTACTACTCTTTTGATATTACTCTTGCTTCCAACATTTTCTCCATTACCATTAAATATGGCCACATTGTTATTGGGCTGACCCGTCCAACCAAAAGTAGTTCCATTCATTGTATAGCTTCCGCCACCAATACTGCCCGATTTTATTTTTACTGAAGTGCCCAAATTTTTTAAAGTGATATTTAATTTTTCAAACCATTCTTCATCACTTAATTTTCCATCTCCTTCAAAGTAAACGGTAGTAGTAATTTTTACTTTGGGTTGGTCCCAGCTTTTGATTACAATATTCCTAGAAGTATTTTCAATATAAATATCTGCTGATTTTGAAACAGCCATTTCCTGGCTTACTTCTTTCGATTTTAAATCATCTGCATTGGTAAAATTTTTTCCATTGAAGTAAGTAAAACCATTTACTTCTGGCATTTCCATTCTTTCTGGAAATTCTGGAAATTCAGCCATTGGAGGCATCGGGGGCATTGCAGGCATTGTAGCCATTGGAGGCATTGGGGGTAACGCTGCCAATGCACCTAAATTACCTCTAATAATTTGAGCATTTTTTGCATCCATCTCGGCCAAGATTTTCATCTGCTGAGTAGCTTGTTGGTTTTCGATGGATAATGCTTTCTGTTTTTGATTAGCTGCTTTTGGGGCAGTTGACGAAATGCTTTGTGCATGCACTTGAACCATCATGGCAAGCCCAAATAAAGCTAGTGTAGTTTGTAAAAAAAAGTTTCTCTTGTTCATAAGTTTAAATTAAATACTTAAAAAATAACTGCGGGTAGTATCTACTGGTCCGCGATTTTGTTTAAATCGATTGTTGGTTTTATTCATTTCCAGCTGCAGCTGTTTCAGAATAGTTAGTTTTTGTTGATAGAGATTGATGAGCTGATCTAATAAATCATTGTTGATTCCAGTTTTGGAAATACTTGACTTAATATCTCGTTCTTCTTTCTCCATTTGCTTGATTTGTATGTTAAAATCTTTGAAATAGTCTGCACTTTCTGCATACATCGGATAAGTGCTTATCCTGGCTTTTTGCAAATTAATTACCTGTGTAAAACTGGTTTCTACATTCTTAAATGTTGCTAAAGAAATTTCTGTTGGTTCTGTACTTGCGTAAGCTGCTGAATGATTAGTAGGTTTTGTTCCTTTTTGTTTATTCAAAAATTGATTTTCTTGTTTTGCTAATAAAGGGGCTTCTGAATTATTTTCAATTATAGTAGGTTCAACTATTGATTTTTTTTCTTCTGCTGGTTTGCTCTTAACAATTTGATCTTCCTTATGAGCGCCCGTTTTATTTGCAACTTTACTTGTTACCTGATTGCTTACTTTTTTTACAGAAGGTTCTAGTAAAAAATACCATCCACCGATTCCTATTATTCCAATAACACATGCAGCTACAGCCCATTGTACCAGCCGAGCAATTGGAATAACCCGAATAGTTTTAGGAGCAGGCTTTAATTGTGCCTGAATATTTTCCCAAACCATTGGTGCAGGTTCTTCACAGTCCATTTAATAATTGTTTTGCTCGTTGATATTGACTCTTGCTTGTTGATTCTGAAATAGTTAATGCTGTTGCAATTTCTTTATGTGAATAATCTTCTAAAACATACAAATTAAATACCTGTCTACATCCTTGGGGCAGGGCCTTAATTTCTTGATGAATGATTTGCATATCCACTGTTTTCCACCATGCAATGGGTTCATCCTGTACCGATTCATCATAGTTTGTATCCCATTCTTGCCACTGCAAACTCTTTTTAGATTGCCTAATGCATTCATTTACTACAATTCTTTTTAACCACCCTCCAAACTGAGCTGCTTCTTTTAATTGTTCCAGTTTACTAAAAGCCAGTATAAACGCATCTTGTAATAAATCTTCCGCAGTTGCCCTATCCCCAGCCATCCTGATACAAATATTGAACATGGCTTTGCTATATTGCTGGTATAACCAAGCCCTGGCTGCTGCATCTCCTTTGCAGGCCTTTTGTACAATAGCCGTTTGTATGGTTGCTGCCTGTTCCAAGAATTGTTCTTTTATAAGAGTATGAAAGGTTAAAAAGGTTGGAAATGAATCAATATTATTTTTTGGGGTTACCTCAAAACAAAAGGCAGGGTATCTGCCCCTGCCTTTAAAATAAGTATAATTGAATTAATATTCTGCTAATACTGGCTTGTTAAGCATGATATCCTCTATTTTCTGTAAAATCTCGGCATTGAGCAAAGGCAATACGTCCATTGCTTTTAAATTATCAATTAGTTGCTCTTTTTTAGTTGCACCCAAAATAGCTGTGGTTACATGGGGGTTCTTTACACACCAGGCAATACTTAAAGCCGCCAATGAAACGTTCATTTCGTTAGCAAGCAATTGTAATTTTTTTACTTTCTCAATTTTTTCATCTACATAGGTTCTTTCTTTTAGCCAATCAAAGCCTTCCACAGCCAGTCTACTGCCTGCAGGAATTCCTTCATTGTATTTTCCTGTAAGTAAACCAGATGCCAATGGACTCCAAATGGTTGTACCCAAGCCTACATTTTTAAATACTTGTAGGTAATCATTTTCCATTTTATTGCGCTCGAATAAATTGTATTGAGGTTGTTCCATTGCAGGCCCAATTAAACGATAATCTCTTGCAACCCTATGGGCTTCCATAATTTCTACTCCACTCCATTCACTAGTTCCCCAGTATAAAATTTTTCCTTGCTGAATTAACGTATTCATGGTTAAAACCACTTCTTCAATGGGTGTATTTTTATCGGGGCGATGGCAGAAAAATAAATCCAGATAATCCATCTGCAAACGTTGTAATGCTTCATTACAAGCTTCAGTAAGGTGTTTGCGGCTAAGCCCCGTTTGATTGGGTTTGTTCTGAGCACCTCTCCAACCAAAAAAAGCTTTGGAGGAAACTACATAAGAAGTACGGTCCCAGTTTTTTGTTTTTAAAACACGACCCATCATTTTTTCACTTTCACCCAATGCATACACTTCGGCATTGTCAAAAAAATTAATGCCATTGTCGTAGGCAATGCCCATTAATTCATCTGCACTATTGTCGTTTATTTGTTTGTGAAATGTAACCCAACTTCCAAAGCTTAATACACTTAACTGAAGTCCTGTTGTGCCCATTCTTCTGTATTCCATAATTGTATTTTTTAGTTTTCTCTTACTTTTTTACTGGCAATATTATTGGTGCAGTTGTAGTTTCAGGCTTAGCAGCATTGCTATCCGGAAGAAAAATGAAGCTACCTGGCTGTAAGTCAAAATAGGAAATTTGTGTAAGTTGTTGATTAGAAGTAAACCCTTTCTTGGCAAATAATTTTTGCCTTGGTTCTCGCTGACTAATCTCAACAAATTTATCGGTATAAAATTTTTCTAAGGTTTGGTCCCAGTATAATTCACTGGTATACAATGTATCTCCATTTACACGGATGATGACCACGCTATCTCTTAAGTAAATTTGTCTGTCTTGCTCTAAGTATTTGCCATATTTGGCTCTTAGCCTGCTTTCTACTTGCATGCTGTCGTTATAAAACTCTACATATAAAGACTTAGGGAACTCCGATTTTAGGGAACTATCACCTTGAAATCGCAACATAAGTGGTGCCATCAATTTGGCTTTCATAACACCGCTTACGCTTAAATAACTTACAATGTCTTTGCCTTCTTCAATACCCGGTTTTTTAACACCCAGTTGTTTTACTTCGTTCACATCGTTCTCGCAGGATACCATAAAAAAGCAGCCCATGAATAAGGCTGCAATCCATACAATATTATGTGAATGATTAGTCATATCTGCGTTTGATAAACCAGGTATCATTTAAGCTAAAGCCCAATGAAAGTTGCACAAAGTTTTCGGTGATATTGTTTTTACTAGATCCTCTTTTGCCCACCTGTAATGCTGTTTGAACAACAGTGTACTGTGTTTCATAAGCTCTCCATTTGCGTATAGGGAAACCTGCTCCAAAAGAAAAAGTGCTGGTTTTTAAACCATTGCCATCCGCATCAATGTAATCTTTACCAAAATTAAATCCTATGCGGTAGTTTACATTGTTTAAGTAATTTCTTATTGCCTGTGGATTGGGGCTAATTTGTGCTCCAAATTTCATGGTCCAACTATTAACTAAAGCGGGATCTGCTTGGCCATAAAAACGATAATTTTTCCATAGGGTAGAACTGTATTCTGCGCCAATTGACCACATTTCAAAAATACCCCTTGTGCTGGTTAATGTTTTATGAAAAACAATTCCTGCTTCATAAGAAGCTGGCATTACAATTGTTCCTTTTATATTATTGAACTTCGAAATACTATCTATACTAATAAAATTTCCAACACTTCCTACAGTAAAAGTTTCAACAACCTGATCTTGCTTTGCATTCAACGATTGTTGCAAATTTGCAGTAGCACCAAAACGCAATAAATAATTTTCTGTTTGCTTTTTTGCTTTGTCTTCAACTTTATGAAGCAATACTTCGTACTGCAACCCTAATTGGAAAAATGCTTTACCGTAAGTAGTAGTAGAGCCTGTATTAGACTGTGCGTATGCAGTTGTATCGCTTAAAAAAGTTTTCTTAGTGCTTAATTCCTTTCTGCCAAAAGTATAGCCAGTATTCAATCCGATGCTTAAATTTTTCCAGCGCTTTCCTATACCCACAAAAGCCTGGTTCATGCCACCAGTTCCTTCATAGCTTGTTCCAACACTATCATTGGCAACTCTTCCACGGGTAATTACTGTATAATTAATTCTACTTATTGGTCTTAATCCAAATGCCAATCCTAAACCTTTTGCTTTATTCAATGGCATACCCACTGCTAAGTATGAAGGGATTAAATACCTCGATTTAAATATGCCTTCGGGGTTACTACTTTTTAATGAACGGGTATCGTACAGTAAAGAAAGATCATAGGAAACCAAATAGAAAGCGCCATAGGTTGCTGGGTTATTAAAATTAACCGATTGAACCATATTGTTGCTTAATCCATCTGCATATGCAGCTTGAATACCACCCATGGAGCGGCCAATAATATGTTGGGAACCTACTAGATTACCTATTCCATATCTTGAATAAGGAGAATTAACCTGTGCGGTTAATTGAATTGAAATGATGATGAAACTAACCACATAAGCCAGCCTACCTGTTGTTGTACTCACTAATCGCATATAAGCCTTTATAAATTAGGTTTGGGTCGGCAAATATCCTGTTTTTTAGGTGCGGTACAAAAAAAGGCATGTCTCCACCGGTTAATAGCACGTTAAAGTTGCTGTATTTCAACGAGTAAGCGTCAATAATTCCGTCAATTTCGGCACTCATCCCCAATATTACCCCGCTTAATAAATTGGTTTTGGTGTCGTACCCTACCAGCGGAAAGTGGTGTTCTGGGGTAACCATGGGCAAAAGTGCGGTAAATTCATTCATCGATCTAAAGCGCATGGTCATTCCAGGGGAGATGCTTCCACCCAAAAATTCGTGTTTATTATTGATAACTGCTGCAGCCACCATGGCCAACCTATCGGCCCCAATGGTTTCTGGTTTTCCTACTGGGGTAGTGAGTGACAGTTTGCTTGTATGGCCCAATTTATGAAAGCGAGTTGTTTTACTTAAAAGTTCTTCTATTTCAGGAGGATGCAGAATTACAGAAGACAATATGCTTTTAGAAGGCTTATGTTCATTAATCAGCAATTGAATGGTATCAGTGCTAGCATCAGGTAAAATAATTTCTTGCATAAATACGCGATCATCAAAAAGGGCCGCTTTAAATCGGGTATTTCCAAAATCCAAACAAAGTGTTTTTTCCATTGCAACACTAAGATGCGAAAGTTTTCGGTTCTTTGGGATACAATTTAGTTAAAATGCTCATTTCTGGCTTTACTATAATTAAGAACGCTGTTTTAAATGATTACCCAATTGTTGAGGCTATCCAATCTATTTTACCCGTTGTGGATGAAATGATTATACTGGTTGGTGATTGTACCGACGAAACACTGGCATTGATGCAATCCATTAACGATCCTAAAATTCAGATTCATCATTCGGTATGGGATGCTTCATTAAGAAAGGGAGGAACTGTTTTGGCGGCAGAAACCAATAAAGCATTTGAATTGATTAATCCAAATAGTGATTGGGCATTTTATATTCAGGGGGATGAAGTGGTGCATGAACAATATCATAAAACTATTAGGAAAGCCTGTGAGCAATTTGCAGCTGATAAAAAAGTAGATGGATTATTGTTTAAGTACTTGCATTTTTATGGAAACTATGACTATGTAGGAGATAGTAGAAAATGGTATAGCCATGAGGTAAGAATTATTCGTAACGATAAAACTATACGCTCGTATAAAGATGCACAAGGCTTTAGAAGGGGGGAGCGAAAGCTAATGGTAAAGCCAATTGAGGCTTATGTATATCATTATGGTTGGGTGAAATCTCCTGAGCAGATGATGAAGAAAATGAACAATTTTACCAAATTATGGCATCCGGATTCGGCTTTGGAAGATATGTTGAATAGCCCTTCAGCTTGGAATTTTGACACATTCGACTCACTTCAGCTATTCAATAGCACTCATCCAGCAGTAATGAAAGAAAGAATAGCAAAACAAAACTGGAAAACCGCGTTGGATATCAGTCAAAAAAAATTCTCTTTTAAAAATAAGCTACTCTATTATTTTGAAAAAGCTACTGGTATTAGATTGTTCGATTTCAGAAATTACAAATTGCTTCCTTAGTTTTTTCTATATGCTTGCCAGCAAATGAGTAAAGGCCAAACATGCAAAAAAACACCGTATTGGTAATTGAGCGTAGTTTCTACTAAACAAGATGCTGCAATGGCAAAGGTCCAAATAATCAGAAATGGGTTATTGTTCTTGAATCCATACCAAGCAGGATAAAACAACCAAATACTAAAAAGCAATAGCCCTATCCAACCACTTCCCATCCACCAAAATAGCCATTGATTAAAGGGCCAACCATATTGGGTTGTATTACCATTGAATTGTTGGGAGAACTTTTTTTTGATTGTTGCAGGAATAGCATCCCATCCAATTGCAGTTGCATGATCTTCTTGAATGGCCTTCCATGAAGCTAAATTCATTGCCCTTCTTACACCATCAGAATATGTGGAGTCGTAGCCCTTTCGATTGTATTCTTGCCAATCGTAAATGCTATAGTTTATTTTTTGTTGAGCAGTTGGAAAAATTCCTATCAAACCAATAATGCATATTGTTGCAATAATGAGTTTGATTGAAGTATATTTTTTGAATGATGGGTTATGGAGAATTTGGTGAATACCAAATCCTAGTAAAATGATGAAAACCAATACCCATGCAGTTCTTACAGCCAAAAATAAAATGGCTATTAATAAAATAATAAAAGAAGTTTTTTTATAACGGGCATTGGTTACAGGCAATAGTGTAAACAACATGGCGCTGCAAAGAAACATGCTGAATCTTACATGATCGTTGTCCATAAACACAGGCAATGATTTACCTATCCCATATTGTTCAATTGCTTTACTTGAATAAAATATAAACCAACCCAATGGATAAACAAGGGCAATCAAAGCAGCATGAATCCAAGGCTGTGAAATGGTTTTAGTAAAATTAAATTTATTAGCAGTAATGGCAGTTAAGCCAGCAATTGGATAAACTGCAAAAGTGAGTAGCAATTGGTTGTTAATTGGAGTGAACCCATCTTGATATATCCCGGTAAACAATAAAATCAATGGGCTACAAGACCAAATGAAAAGAGGCTGTTTAAAAGAGGGTTTCTCGCTAATATTCCAATAATAAAGCGCGTAAATAGCTATTAAGCCAATTCCAATAGAGAGCAATGCTCTACTCCAAAGTAATCCTGTAAGTAGTAGAATACTTAACGCAAGTAAAATATTTGTTGCTCTTTTTGGCATACCAATAGCATAAATTTACATTTACATAACGTATATGTGGGATCAATTATTAAAAGACGTAATTCAGGGCAATCAAAAATCGCTGGCAAGGGCAATTTCATTGGTAGAAAATAAAGTGCCAGGTTATGAAGATTTTTTACAAGGATTACCCGCAGGAACAACACCAGTAATAGGTATTACAGGCCCTCCTGGTGCCGGGAAAAGTACTTTAGTAGATGCTTTAATTGAAGCATGGGTTACAGAAGGAAAAAAAGTGGCGGTAATTTGCGTAGATCCCTCTTCGCCGTTTAATTTAGGTGCCTTATTGGGTGATAGAATTAGAATGAGTGATTGGTATAACACTAAGAATGTATTCATTCGTTCATTGGCTACCAGAGGATCATTGGGCGGGTTGCATCCATCTATTATTGAAATAACTGCTTTAATGCAATGTGCAGGTTTTGATCAAATTATTGTAGAAACAGTAGGAGTAGGACAAAGTGAAATAGAAATTGCTGGCTTGGCAGATGTAACAGTAGTGGTGGTGGTGCCCGAAGCTGGAGATGAAATACAAACGATGAAAGCGGGTTTGATGGAGATCGCCCAAATTTTTGTAGTAAATAAAAGTGATCGCCCCGATGCAGATCAGTTTGTAAAAAATTTACGCTTAATGGTTGCACCAGCAACAGGTACAACAAAAGAAATTAGTGTTTTTAAAACAGTGGCATCAGCTAAACAAGGTATCATTGAATTAGCAGCAGCTATAGAAAAGGAACAGCATAAGCATATTCCTTCCGAAAGAAAATCTTGGTTATTTACGCAACGTGCTTATCAATTGATTGCCCAGAATAAGATGAAAGACATAGATAAAACGGTTTTGTTTAATGCAATTGCTCAAAATATAGCCAACCCCAGTTTTAACTTGTTTAATTTTGTAAAACAGTATACCCATTGAGGTAAACCATAACTGCATGCTAATGCCCGTAGCAAAAAAAATTTTATTTGATGCAGAAAGAATGAAGTATCCCAATACAGGTCTTTATCATTTTTGTTATCAATTATCCAAAGCATTAATTCATGCTATGCATGAAACTGATATGCAGCTACAAGTATTTGGCCCAGCATCTTGTAAAGTTAACTTTTCGGAAAATACCGATTGGCGTCCTGTAGAATTTTGGCACAAATTTTTATTGCCTACTGCTGCTGATATCAGTGTATGGCATACCAGTAACCAGGATAGCGAATATTTCCCTTTTGGTTTTAAAAATCCTATTTTATTCACTATACACGATTTAAATTATTATCACGATCAGCGTAAGCCTTTAGCCAAACGAAAAGCTTGGTTGCAAGCGGTTCAAGCAAAAGTAAATGCCAGTTCTTATATTAGTTTTATTTCTCAGCATACTTTTAATGATGTACAAGGGTTAATTAATTTAACCAATAAGCCTACAGCAGTAATATACAATGGTTGTAATATTATTGGTAATTATTTGCTTACAAATCCGCAATACCAACCAGCTAAGCCATTTATATTTTCAATAGGAACAATTGCAGAGAAAAAAAATTTTCACGTATTGCCGGCATTACTTTGTAATAATGAGTATGAATTGGTAATTGCAGGTATAACCCAACAGGAGTGGTATAAACAAAAAATAATGGATGAAGCCATTGCATTGGGGGTAGAAGATAGAATTGTTTTTACTGGCCCAGTATCTGAAAATGATAAGCAATGGTATTATGCCAATTGTGCAGCTTTTCTTTTCCCATCTTTGGTTGAAGGATTTGGATTACCTGTTGTAGAAGCCATGTATTTTGGCAAGCCCATTTTTATTTCTAACAATACATCATTGCCCGAAATTGGTGGAGATGCTGTGTATATTTTTAATTCATTTGATCTTGTTCAAATGCAAGAGAGGTTTAACGAGGGAATGAAAGACTACGCTATCAACAATAGAGTTGAGCAAATTAAAAAAAGGGCTCAATTTTTTAACTGGCAAACTGCAGCTGAACAATATGTACAAATTTATCAGCAGCTTATTGCAACTAAATAATTTTAGTGAACATCTTAAAACAGAAAAGCCATTTTCTAATGAGGGATCTTTTTTTAGAAGCTAATAATAAATTGTAGTAAGAAAAAAACAACCACATTCTCCCTAAATTATTTGCTAAACTAAAACTGCTATAGGTTTTAACCAATTCTTTTAAAATAGCTTTTTCTTTAATTAAATGCTCGGGGCAATATGTATAAAATGCCTTCACTCTTTCTCTAGCAATTGCTTGTTCTTTTCGGCGGCTATTTTTAATAGCTGCTTTATTTCTTTTACCACCTACAGCTCCAAATACATTGTTACTATGTTGTCTGTAATAAGCCAATGGTTGAGGCAAATAACCAATGCCACCATGAATAGTAGCCGTATAAGCAATCCACCAATCATGCGGAATAATGGGTAAAAAGGGAAAAGATTTTTGTAAAAAACTAGACCTGATTAACATGGCATGACCATATATTCGGCAAAAAACAGCTTGTTGAATAGGATTATTAAAATGGGTACTGTTAACCCTTGTAGAAATATTGCTACCAATGGGTTGCATAGTTTCATTACACAAAACAGAATCGGCGTATACCAAAGCGTAATTACCAATTGCCTCATATAGTTGGCTAATTTTTGTTAATTCCCAACGATCGTCTTGGTCGCATAAAGCAATAAACTCACCCTTGGCCAAGCGGCAACCCTTTTCAAAATTTTTTATATACCCAATATTGGTTTCATTAATATGGAGTTGAATATTGGACGATAATTGTTGGTATTCCTCAATAATACTAGTAGTGTTATCGGTACTTTTATCGTCTACTACAATTATTTCTAGGTTCGAATATGTTTGTTGAATTACAGAATTTAATTGTTCCCTAATAAATTGTTCCCCATTGCAGGTAGCTAGCACTACAGAAATTAATGGGAGAGACTGGGAGTTGTTCATAACCTAAATATATAGCAAAGCACTGTTTATGCATATTTTCTTTGAGTATATTTACATCAATTGATATAATCAGAAAAAATATACATATGAACAAACTGGTTTCTGTAGTAATGTGCACGTACAATGGGGCTCATTATGTTCAGGAACAAATCAATACTATTTTATCTCAAACCCATCCAATAGAAGAATTGATTATTGTGGATGATGCATCTTCAGATGATACGGTTCAACTAATTAGCCAGCTTGCTAAAAAAAATGAGCGCATCAAGTTATTCTGTAATCAAATCAACTTGGGCTACACACTCAATTTTCAAAAAGCCATTCAATTGGCATCATTCGAATATATTGCGATTGCAGATCAGGATGATTATTGGGTAAATACCAAACTAGAAAAAATGCTAGCAGCTATGAAGCCCCATGTTGCTTGTATTTACTGCGATTCAGTACGGTTTAGTGGTACAATCCCTATCAATCCCAAACCCAATAAAAAGAATCGAAAAATAGAAGGGTCCGATCCTATTCAATTGGCCATGTTTAATACAGTGAGCGGGCACGCAATGATTATAAAAAAATCGTTCACTAAAAAACTACCCCTCATACCTGCTACCGTTTATTATGATTGGTGGTTGGCCATGCAGGCAACTATACATGGCGGCATTCAGTTTTTTCCTGAAATTTTAGTGTATCAACGTGCGCATGAAAATAATGTAACTATACAAAAAGGATTATCCGAAAAGCAGCATCGAAATGCCTACCGTAAAATGTTGCAATTGCATTTGATAGCATGGTTAGCCATCCCTAATTTAGATGCAACTCAAGTTAAGTTCTTTAAAACCTTTCATACGCTTTGGAGCCAATCATTGCATCAATCTATCAATATTCGATTATTTTGTTTTTTGGTAAAACACCATAAGGAGTTATTCTATTATAAAGTGCGCAAGTTTCCGCTGATCTCTGCTGTTAAAGTGAGTTTTTTATTTTCTTTTAATCGAGGAGAAAGATAAAAATTTCTTCCTAGCACGATCAACTGGATGTTCTATTACACCAATTTGGTAGAGAAAATAAACAATTGATGTAATGGGAAATCGGCGAATATCATTTTCGTAGCGTTCTCTTATATAGTTGAGCTTTAATAGTTTTTCTAAAAAAAAGTTGGCATGTTTCTTTGCAATATATTGATGATTGATTACAATTTTGTTCTCGTCGGAATAATTAGCGATAACTGAATTTTCAATAATTCTGTAGAAAAAAAGCTTTTCATTGATCATGTGAAATCTATTGCCATTTGCAGCGGCATTAATCCAAAACTCCCAATCTTCAAATCCACGAAAGGGAATAGATTCATCGTATCCCATATTTTTTATCCAAACTTCTTTTCTGTATATTGCGCATGCATCTGCACAGTTTCCTGTAACAATTTTTAAATCATCAAAAGGCCATACTTTATATTTCCTGCGTTTAATTTTATTTTCGCCTATAAATATTGGTTTTGCATAAACAATATCATAATTGTTGGATTCTAAAAAGGGAATAGCTTTATTGATATAGTTTTGATGAATTTTATTATCTGCGTCTAAAGGTAAAATGTACTTCCCTGAAGCCTTTTCTATGCCAGTATTTCTTGCATTCGCAGGCCCACCATTTGGTTGATGAATTACAAAGTATCCTCTTTTTTTTAATATTTCTAACTTGAGTAGTGTATCGGGTTCAGTAGATCCATCATCTACGATAATCACTTCATATGAAATATTAATATTATCAGGATTTATACTATCTATTGCTTCATTAATATAGTTACCATGATTATAGCAGGGTATAATGATAGATAATTGTTTTTTGTAAACAGCCATTACTTATAGA
>VIKJ01000056.1 GCA_008080615.1 Chitinophagaceae bacterium
GATTCTCCAAGACCAACCATAAGCTTAAAAGATTATGCTTACAATGAATTGCGTTATAAAGTATTAACCATAACCAATCCTACAGAAGCAGAAAGGTTAATGAAACATGCACAGGAACTGGTAAACTTAAAGTGGAAAAACTACGAAGAACTAGCCACCAAAAAAGCAAGTGATTTTGTTCCTTTAGCATAATAAATTATGAGTATGAAAATGAATGCACAATACTTAGGGTTACAGTTAAACTCTCCAATTATAGTTTCAGCATGTACCTTATCGAATGAAACAGATAATATTGTAAAAATGGAAGACAATGGCGCTGGGGCTGTTGTAATGTTCTCTCTTTTTGAAGAACAAATTAAAAAAGAAGAAGCCCGCTTTAAAAATATTATCTCTTCTACTACCAATTCTTTTCCTGAAGCATTGGATTATTTTCCAGAGCTGGAAGAATTTAATATGGGTAGTGACGAATACTTAGAAGGTATTAGAAAAGCAAAAGAGCGTGTAAAAATACCCATCATTGGTAGTTTAAATGGCATCACCAATGAGGGTTGGATTGAGTATGCAAAAAAAATGGAACAAGCTGGGGCTGATGCCATTGAAGTGAATGTGTTTTTTATTCCAGCAGATATCACTGTATCTTCTTCGGAAGTTGAACACCGTTATTTAAATATCATTCAAACAGTAAAACAATCGGTAAGCATTCCAGTATCTGTTAAAATAAATCCTTATTTCAGTGCAATGGGGAATATGGCCATAAGGATGCAAGAATCAGGGGCAGATGGACTTGTTTTATTTAACCGTTTTTATCAACCCGATTTTGATATCAATGAGTTATTGATTAAAACAGATTTACACTATAGTGATTCCAATGAAATTAGGTTGCCCCTTCTTTGGACAGCATTGCTTTATGGAAAAACAACCATGTCTTTGGCTGCAACAACTGGTGTACAAAGCGCAATAGAGGTAATCAAATATATTTTAGCAGGTTCAGATGTTGTGATGACCGCATCGTCATTGTATAAAAATGGGATCCCCTATTTAAAAATGATGAACAAAGAATTACAAGATTGGATGTATATGATGGGCTTTGATAGTTTAGATGCTTTCAAAGGATTAATGAGTCAACAACATATAGCCGATCCTACTGCCTATGAAAGGGCAAACTATATTAAAATTATAGAAGGAGCTTAGTATCTTCAGATATCAAGTTTAATTATACTGCATGAAATCGGATTATGAAATTGCCAACGAAAAACCCATTCCTCCTATTAGTATTGTAGCAGAGAAAATGGGAATGGATCCTGAATTATTAATTCCTTATGGGAATACTAAGGCAAAAATCAATATTACCCAATTTGATGAAACCAAAATAGCTGCATCAAAACTTATATTGGTAACTGCCATCACACCTACAAAAGCAGGAATTGGCAAAACAACAACTTCAGTAGGGCTTGCCGATGGACTAAAAAAAATAAATAAAAAAGTGGTATTGGCGTTGAGGGAACCTTCTTTAGGCCCATGCTTTGGCATGAAAGGAGGCGCAGCTGGCGGAGGCTATTCACAGGTAGTGCCAATGGAAGATATCAACCTGCATTTTACAGGAGATTTTCATGCAATCACTTCAGCCAATAATACACTTGCTTCTCTACTTGATAATTATCGTTTTTACAATAGAGGTAAGCAAGAAGGTATTAAAACTGTTTTAATTAAACGTTGCTTGGATGTAAATGACAGGGTATTAAGAAAAGTTGTTACTGCGCTAAACGGGCCAAATAATGGCATCACTTCAGAAACCGGCTTTGATATAACACCAGCAAGTGAACTCATGGCAGTATTGTGTTTGTCTGAGGGCTTAGCAGATTTAAGAAATAAGATAGATGAGATGTTGCTTGGATTTACTTTTGCAGGAGCACCATTCACTACAAAAGATTTGGGTGTTACTGGCGCTATTACAGCACTCTTAAAAGATGCCATTCAACCTAATCTAGTTCAAACTTTAGAAGGTTGCCCTGCAATTGTTCATGGTGGGCCATTTGCTAATATTGCACATGGCTGTAATTCTATCATGGCCACTAAAACCGCTATGCAATTAGGCGATTATGTTGTTACTGAAGCCGGATTTGCTAGTGATTTAGGAGCAGAGAAATTTTTCAATATCAAATGTAGAAAAGCTGGGATAACACCTGCAATGTCGGTACTAGTAGCCACTTCACAAGCGCTAAAATTAAGTGGCGGAATTAGTGAAACCGAAATGAAATTACCCAATTTATCCGCATTGGAAAAAGGGCTATTGAATGTTGCCAAACACATAGGCATCTTACAATCTTTTCATCAAAAAATATTGGTGGTTTTAAATAAATATCATTTTGATACACCAGAAGAGATCAATTTTATGCGCAACTGGTGCTTGCAAAAAGGAGTATCTTTTGCTGTAAACGATGCATTTGCTTTAGGTGGCAATGGTGCAATCGAAATGGCAGAGGAAGTAGTGAAAATTTGTAAAAACCCTTCTCCAGCTATACATCATACCTACGAACTCTCCGACGATATAGAAACAAAAATGAATAAAATTGTTCAAAATATCTACGGGGGAAAGGGCGTGATTTTGTATAAAAAAGCGCAGGAAATGATTAAAAAAATTAACCAATTGGGTTTAGCGCATTTGCCCGTTTGTATGGCAAAAACTCAATATTCTTTTACAGATGATCCAAGCAACCCAGGCTTAGATGGTAACTTTCATATAGATGTAGAAGATTTGGTAATTAATAAAGGCGCCGGATTTATTGTTGCGGTTTGTGGTGAAATCATGCGAATGCCTGGTTTACCCAAAGTTCCTCAAGCCAATTTTATTGACGTTGTTGATGGAAAAATTATTGGAGTGAGTTAAACTCGTAATAAGGAATTTCATCATGACTTTCTTGCTCTAGCTGATTCCAATAGGCCAATGTTACTACATGTCCTTTAGCTGTTTTAAGTGAACGCCCAAAAATGGCGTTGATGGCATTAAAAGTATAATCAGTTACCCCAACAGTAAATGTTTCAGGTGCAGTAGGAGTAGGTTGAACAGCTTGCTGCTCCTCTCCTTCTTTAGGTACGGCCGCAGCTACTGCCTTAGGAGCTGGTGATGGAACAACCACAACAGAAAATCCATTTGCAGTAAACAAGTCCTTTAAAAAAGGAACGCGCAAAGCTGTAACATTTTTTTCAACGATGCCACACTTAATACCATCCAACTCCTCAAATTCATGATTTTTATTAATAGCCATAATAATTAATGTAATGTTTGTATATAATCAAAAATCCATCCCATTAAGCCAACTAGTACAATACCAGCAGCACAAATAATCATTGCTAATTTTACAGGTGCACTTGTTTTGATTGTAGCAATAGGTTTTTCATTTTTATCCATGAAGATGGCTCTTGTTACGCGCAAATAATAATAAAGAGAAACAATCATATTAAGCGTAGCAAAAATCATGAAACCAAAATTGGCTTTAGCACCACCTGCAGTTAATAAAAATAATTTACCAAAGAACCCCGCTGTTGGTGGAACTCCTGCTAAAGAAAATAAAGCCAATGCCAATATCCAGCTTAAGAATGGATTGGTTTGATAAAGTCCTTTATAATCATTGATATTTTCTTTATGGGTATTTTCAGATATAACAGCAATAACTCCAAAAGCTGCCAGATTAGAAAAGAGGTAAATCAGTACAAAATAAATAACAGATGAAATACCCATTTCAGTGCCATTGCTTACCCCCACTAAAATAAAACCCACCTGTGCAATGGAAGAAAAAGCCAAGAATCGTTTCATATTCTGTTGGCGCATGGCAAACAGGTTACCTACTAACATAGTAGCCGCAGCTAGTATCATTAACAATAAGTACCAAACCTGTTGAAGCGGTAAAAAAACTTTATATAAAACGGTAAGTAAAATAAAAGCGATGGCGCCTTTTGAAATAACTGAAAGAAAGGAAGTAACTGCTATGGGCGAACCTTCATAAACATCAGCCGTCCAAAAATGGAATGGCACAATGGATAGTTTAAAAGCAAATGCGCTAAATAAAAAGATAAATGCCAAGGTATATAAAGTTGACCCATCTGCCAGTAGAGGCAGTTCGTTAAAACTAATCGTTCCTGTTACTCCGTAAATTAAAGAAATACCAAACAACAATATTCCAGAAGAAAAAGCAGAAGAAAGAATCATTTTCATTGCACCTTCGGAAGAGCTTTTCTTATCCAAATCAAAATTAGCCAATGCTGCAATTGGTATGGTTGCCAATTCTAATGCCAAATAAAAGATCAATAAATTACCACTAGATATTAAGCAAAACATGCCCAACAATGCAGAAAGCATGAGTAAAAAGAATTCAGCCAGGTTAGCCGTTTTCTTTAGCCAATCTGTATTTAATAGTGCAATTAAATAAACTCCTAGGTTCAAGATATTTTTTTCAAAAGCTATTAAAGGGGATGTGTAAAACATATCGCCAAATAAATTGCCTTCTGTATTAAAAAAGAATCCAATGATCAAATTAGCCAATAGTGACAGTTGAATAATTGGAAGTAATCGATCATTACTCATCCCCTTGCCCACTTTAATAAATAGCAGACCAAAAATGATGACTGTAATCACCAATTCACTTTTCATTAATAGGAGCAACTCATTCATCCTTTTGTATTTTATTTTCCTGCAATTCTATTTGAAATAATTTCAGCACCCGGAGCTAGCAAATCATTTAACCAACCTGGCGCAATACCAATACTTATAATCCCAGCTAATAATATAATCGCTGCCCATTTTTCATTCCAATGCGCATCTTTCAATTCGGCAAAATCGCTATTGGTGATTGGGCCCATTGCTGTTCTAGTAACCGCTCTTAAAATATAAACAGCTGTAACAACTATAGACATAGCAGCAGCAATAGTGGCTATCCTATGAAACAAATCATCGTTTTGCCAAGAGCCAACAAATACAGTCATTTCTGCAACAAACCCACTTAATCCAGGCAAACCCAATGAGCACAAACCAACAATAAATAATACTGTAGTAATAAATGGCATTACTTTCATTAAGCCTCCCATTTCATCCACCATTCTAGTATGGGTTCTATCATATATCATCCCAATTACGGCAAAGAATAGGGCTGTCATCAAGCCATGAGAAATCATTTGCATCAATGCTCCAGTAATAGCTGTTTGCGTTAACATGCCCATTGCCAGCAAACTAAAGCCTACATGGCTAATAGAAGAATAAGCATTGATGTATTTTAAATCACGCTGCATCATGGTTACAAATGCTCCATACAAAATAGCAATGGATGAAAGCAAAATGATGATATCGGCGTATTGTTTTGCGCCCTCTGGCAACAAGTATATAGCTACCCTTAAACAGCCATAGCCTCCTAGTTTCATGGAAATTCCCGCCAAAAACATAGAACCAGCTGTTGGTGCAGAAGAGTGTCCATCTGGCACCCAAGTATGCAATGGGAAAAGGGCTGTAAACACACCAAATCCTACAAATAATAAAGGAAATAATATGGTTTGCCTTGCAGGTTCAATAATAATTTGAGACAAATTAACTAAATCAAATTCATGACCTCCAATAAAATACAAGCCCAACATACCAACTAAAATTAATGCCGATCCAAACATGAGCATCAATACCAATTTATTGGCACAGTATTCTTTTTTTCCACTACCCCAAATTCCAATTAATAAATATTTAGGGATAACAGAAATTTCGAGGAAGAAAAACAGAATAAATAAGTTCAAGGAAATAAAGAATCCATAAGCTCCCAATGCAAGTAATAACAAAAGGAAATAAAACTCTTTGGTCATCTTTTCTACATTCCAAGATACCAATACCCCAGCTACTACAACTAAAGCTGTAAGCAAAATCATTGATACAGATATTCCATCTACACCAAAATGGAAATGTATGTTGAGTGATTGAATTAAAGGATACTGTTGTTCAAATAAAAACTGTGCAGTGTTATTACCTGCTCTTTCGGCCCTAAATGCAAAAAGCAATAGCAATGCCAACACTATTTGTAATAGCGATCCTATTAATGCAATTACCCTAACCTGCTGTTTAGAGCGAGAGAGCAATACAGCCAAGGCAGTAAGTAAAGGAAGTCCTAAAAATAATAATACATTCATCAATGTTAATTTACCATGGCTTTCACCATATATATATAAACAATACCGTTAGCAAAATGAGACTGGTTAAAAAATAAATAGCATATGCCTGAACCTTACCAGATTGCCATTTTTTAATACTTTCCGAAACCACTTGTGTACCAGCACCTGTTAAATTTACCATGCCATCCACAATGGTTTTATCAAACCAAGCAGCGGGCTTTCCAATTAAATTAAACAAAAGTTTTTTTGTTACAAACAAGTATACTTCATCCATATAAAATTTATGATAAGCAGCTTTGTATAATCCACCTAAACTAGTTGCCAATCGATTGGGCTGATTGTTCTCCGTTTTATATAAATACATTGCTACAAATATGCCTATTAACCCTAAAGCAACTGGAGCTATTGAAAAGCTTAAATGAAAATGAGATGCCAACTCCTTCCCATCTGAACTAACCAATGTTCCGAAAGGAATAAATCCGGCAAATGCAGCCCCAATGGCCAATAAAATAAGAGGCAACATCATTACAAAACCACCTTCACCATGATGCTCTTTGTGTCCTTGAAAAGGTTTACTCCAAAAAATATTGAAATACAACCTAAACATATAAAATGCAGTTAACCCAGATGTTAGTAAGGCAATCCAATAAATGGGTTGATTGTGTTGGTATGCCGCTAATAAAATTTCTTCCTTACTAAAAAATCCAGCGAAAGGAGGAACTCCTGCTATAGCTAAACATGCAATTAAAAAAGTCAAATGCGTGATAGGCATTTTAGTTCTAAGCCCCCCCATATCTTTCATTTCATTGCTATGTACTGCATGAATTACAGCACCTGCACCTAAGAATAACAATGCTTTAAATAATGCATGAGTAAATAAGTGAAAAAGCGAAGCAGTATATCCTAAACCTTCTTCACCACCATATTTAGAAACCCCTAACGCAAACATCATGTATCCTATTTGCGACATGGTAGAATATGCCAATACCCTTTTGATATCCGTTTGAGTACATGCAATAATTGCAGCAATCTACACCTTCTAATACCTCAGGAGTAGTTATGGCAAAAACAGGAAATAGTCTAGCAACCAAATACACACCCGCTACCACCATGGTTGCCGCATGGATTAATGCTGAAACAGGTGTAGGGCCTTCCATCGCATCAGGCAACCAAATATGCAAAGGGAACAATGCACTCTTTCCCGCACCTCCAATAAATACCAAGGCAGCACCCCAGGTTAATGCTGAAACACCCATAAAAGAATAAGCCGCGGCTGTTTGTAATTCAGTAGAACCAATTGTAGTTAGTCGAGCAATTAATTCCGAGAAATTGAATGTTCCCGCACAATAAGAAAGGATCAGTATGCCAATTAAAAAACCAAGATCAGCAAATCTGGTAACAATAAATGCTTTTTTTGCGGCAGCAACAGCACTGGGTTTTTCATAATAATAACCAATGAGTAAAAAAGAAGAAACCCCTACCAACTCCCAAAAAATGTACATCTGAAAAATATTGGTAGCTAAAACCAAACCAAGCATAGAAAAAGTAAACAAACCTAAAAATGAATAGTATATAGGAAAGCGCTTCTCCCCTTTCATATAGCCTAAGCTATATATATGCACCATTAATGAAATGAAAGTGACTACAACCAGCATCATAACCGAAATAGGATCAATTATAAGCCCCATATCAATCGACATGGTTTCAGTGAATTGCAACCAAACAAATTGCATTGGTATAAATTGCTGATATACCCCTGCTACTTTACCATATTGAAAAAAGTATTCGTAAGCGGTATGAATTGCCAGTATTGTGGATACAAGCAAAAGCATTGTTCCAATTAAGCCCGCAACTTTATTGAGATAGCTTTTACCAAATAAGCCCAAAATTAAAAATCCAAGAAAGGGCAATAAGGGTATTAAGGCTATATTAATGATATTTGGCATAATGATTAGTACTTTAATTCTTCAGCAGTTTCTACATCAATCGATTGATGACTTCTTTGCAATTACAAAAATTGAAAAAAACAATCCATCCATTTTACCAGGCCATAAATATTTATTGAACGCAATAAAATTCAAATTCACACTATTCAGTATAAGCTCTATACTCATCAACATGGTGATCAGGTTTCTTCTTGTAAAAAAACCATAAACACCAATAAAAAAAAGTAAGATGCTTACAAACAAAATATGATTTAATCCAGGTTCCATCATGTTACTTTAAGTTTACTTCAGGTTTACTTCAGGTTTACTTCTGAGCGCAATAACAATACATCCTACAAGCGCAGCTAATAATAAAATGGATACAATTTCAAAAGGAAATGCATACCCGCTATTGTTTACATCTAGCATGCGCTGACCAATATTTTCTACAGTAGGAACAATGGGTGTTTCAGTACCCATTTTAAACCCATGTTGTAACACTTGCACTATCGTTAATGCAAATCCACAAAATGCGGCTAACCCAGCAAAGATTTTTCTATCCAATTGTTGTTTGGCTAGTTTTTCTCCCGCTTGCTGTGTAAGGAAAATAGAAAAAATAATTAGTACAATGATTCCTCCTACATATACCACAATTTGCACTGCAGCAAGAAATTCGTACTGTAGCCAGAAATACATTCCAGCAATACCTATTAAGGTAAACAGCACATAAATGGCTGCTCTAAAAATTTGCCTGGTTAATACAGACAATACGCCGCAACTGATTATCAATGTTGCGAGCAAATAAAATAATATGGTTGATCCGCTCATCATTCTACGCCTTCCATGATTTTAGAACCCGGGTTATTTAAAATTTTTGTAAGCAAACTTCTATCGTAAACACTGTGTTCAAAAGTAGGAGCCATTTTAATGGCATCAGAAGGGCAGGCCACTACACATAAATTACACATCGTGCACAATTCTAAATGATAAACCAATTTATCAATGGCTTTCTTTTTTTTACCTTCTGCATTCACTTCAAATTTAGTAACCACTTTGATTGTACCATTTGGACAAGCCAACTCACATGCTGTACAACCCGTACATCTATGTTCATTGTTGGCATCATGTGGCATTACTACTTCGCCCTTAAATCGCTCTGCCATTACTAAGGTTGCACGATTATCTGGATACTGCTCTGTAATAATTTCTTTATGGTGCGTAAAATAATACCCAGTTCGGTTTAACCCTACTAGCAGTGATTTTATGGCTCCGTAAATGTCTTTTATATAGTCTTTTAAAAACATATGCTTAGTTATACTGTATCATTAAAAGTGCCATCCCAAAATGGCAATTGCCGTCATTATCAATAAATTCAACATGCTAATGGGCAATAAATATTTCCATTCTAAATTTAACAGTTGATCAATTCTTAATCTAGGAAAAGTCCACCTAAACCACATGATTAAGAAAATCAACATGAACGTTTTACCAAAGAACCAAATACTAGAGGGTATATAATCCATTATATGGTTAAAGGATTCCCAGTGACCAATATGAAAAGGCATCCATCCACCCAAAAATATTGTTGCCCCAATTGCACAAACAATAAATACGTTTACATATTCCGAAAGAAAGAATAGCGCAAATTTCATCCCAGAATATTCAGTGTGAAATCCTGCAGTTAATTCAGATTCTGCTTCTGCTAAATCAAAAGGTGCACGATTGGTTTCCGCAGTTACAGCAATCATAAAAATTACAAAAGAGACGATGGCTGGAATATGTCCTTTAAAAATCCACCATCCATCTGCTTGAGATTGTATGATAGTAGAAACTTGTAAACTTCCTGTAAGTACTACTATTGATAATATGGCTAAGCCTGCAGACAATTCATAACTCACAATCTGCGCTCCACTTCTCATGGCTCCCATTAGTGAATATTTATTATTGCTAGACCATCCTGCCATTAAAATACTAATGACCATAATAGATGAAACAGCAGATACATATAATACCCCAATATTCAAATCCCACAATTGAAAGTCTTTTGCAAATGCAATGGGTGCCATCAACAACATGGCTACAATCATGGCAATAAATGGAGCTAGATTAAATAAAAATTTATCTGCACCATTGGGTGTTAATCCTTCTTTTACAAGCAGCTTAACCGTATCTGCCATTGATTGAAGCAATCCTAACGGCCCAACACGATTGGGTCCTAAGCGAATTTGAATCCAAGCTGCTACCCTTCTCTCCATCAATACCAACACCAAGCCCAAAACGGCAAACAACCCAATAATAGAAACGCCCGCAATGACCATTTCAATTACTTGGGTAATGGTTGGATTGAAGGTTGAACTCAACCATTCATGTATGCTGCTAGCTATTTTACTTAAACTCCACATATTATCTATCAATATCAGGTATTACTAAATCGAGAGTCCCCATCATGGCTATTAAATCTCCTAATTTTGCTCCTCTGGCCATATGATCTAGGGCAGAAAGGTTAGAAAAACCAGGAGAGCGATATTTAATCCTATAAGGTGTTGTACCTCCTTCACTTACAAGATAAATACCTAGTTCACCCCTTGCAGTTTCTACACGTTGATAAAATTCTCCCTTGGGTAATTTCAACACAGCCTTTGTTTTAGCTTGAAATTCACCTTCGGGAATATTATCAATGAGTTGTTCTATGATGCGTATTGATTGTTGCATTTCTTTAATGCGAACCATATAACGAGCAAAAGAATCACCGGCCGTTTCCAATACTTCATCAAAACTTAACTGATCGTAAATTTCATATGGATATATTTTTCGAATATCACAACTAACCCCACTTCCTCTAGCTGCAGGGCCAGAAACTCCATAAGAAATAGCATCTTCTGGAGAGAGATACCCTACATTTTTCATTCTATTCTGAAAAATAATATTTCCCGTAACCAATTCATCGTATTCGTGAATTTTAAGTTTGTATAACTTTAAAAACGTTTTAACTCTATGTTGAAAGTTGGGATGTAAGTCTTGCATTACTCCACCTGGTACTATATAATTCATGGTTAGCCTAGCACCACAGGTTTCTTCCATTACATCATTGATGCTTTCCCTTTCTCTAAAAGCATGAAAGAAAGGAGTGAATGCGCCTAAATCCATCGCCATCGCACCCCACCATAATTCGTGTGAAGCAATGCGAGTAAGCTCATCCATTAAAACCCTAATTACCTGTGCTCTTGGAGGCACTTCCACTTGTAAGCCTTTCTCTACAATCAGTGCACAACCATGAT
>VIKJ01000057.1:0-12142 GCA_008080615.1 Chitinophagaceae bacterium
GCGCAGCAGCTTTCTTGATTGGTTGTACAATTGAATGCAGGGCCGAATTAACTTAAAAAATACTTTATGCTAAACTTTATTTTTATACGTTTCTTAATTTCAAAAAATATATCAAAAAAAAATGTGATTTTATTTTCTACAATATTCTATTTATGCATTGTGTCTATACTATATATTTTTTTCTTTTATGAATTTCCAAGTGCATTGGCTAGAATAATTATCGCATTAATATTCATTGCTATTGGTATTATTAGATTATTTCAAATCAACTTCTTCTTGAAAAAGATAAAATATTAATGAATATATTTGAATGATTAGAAATATGTTAGACTCATTTATTACAATTCCCAAATCTATTATTTAAGCATAAAAGAAAGGCTGCCCTTTTGAGACAGCCTTTCTTTTATTTATTATTCGATAATGATATATCTATTTCATTGTAAAAGATTCCAGGAACTTGGTAGTGAAATTTCCTTTCCTAAAATCTTCATTTTGCATTAGTTGTAAGTGAAATGGAATAGTGGTTTTAATTCCTTCAATCACATATTCACTTAAGGCACGATACATGGTATCGATGGCTTCTTCCCTAGTTTGTGCAACAGTAATTAACTTACCAATCATTGAATCATAGTAAGGAGGAATTACATATCCTGCATACACATGACTATCTACCCGTACTCCATGCCCACCGGGTGTAAACAAAGTGGTAATTTTTCCTGGAGAAGGCCTAAAATCATTGTATGGATCTTCTGCATTGATTCTACATTCAATTGCGTGCATGGTAGGTTCGTAATTTTTTCCAGAAATCTTCTCTCCCATGGCAATTTTAATTTGCTCTTTGATTAAATCAAAACTCACCACTTCTTCAGTTACACAATGCTCTACTTGAATACGGGTATTCATTTCCATGAAGTAGAAATTGTGATGCTTATCTACCAAAAACTCAATGGTACCAACACTTTCGTAATTAATTGCCGATGCAGCTTTAATAGCAGCAGCACCCATTTTTTCTCTTAATTCTGGAGTCATAAATGGAGAAGGTGATTCTTCAACCAATTTTTGGTGGCGTCGTTGAATAGAACAATCACGCTCACTTAAATGACAAACATTTCCATACTGATCACCTGCAATTTGAATTTCTATATGGCGTGGCTCTTCTACAAATTTTTCCATATAAATGCCATCATTTTTAAATGAGGCAGCAGCTTCCATTTTTGCAGTGGTATATGCTTTTTCTATTTCACTTTCTTCCCAAACCACACGCATTCCTTTTCCTCCCCCACCTGCTGTAGCTTTTAAAATAACAGGATAACCCACTTCACGTGCCAATGTTTTTGTTTGTTCAACACTCTCTAACAAACCTTCTCCACCAGGCACAACGGGTACACCAGCTTTGATCATGGTTTCTTTAGCAGTGATTTTGTCTCCCATCTTGTTGATCATTTCTGGAGTAGGTCCTATGAACTTAATTCCATGATCGGCACAAATTTGGGAGAACTTGGCATTCTCTGCCAAAAATCCATATCCTGGGTGAATGGCATCTGCATTGGTAATTTCTGCAGCAGCCATAATATGGGCAATATTGAGGTATGAATCAGCACTTTGTGGTTTACCTATGCAAACAGCTTCATCTGCAAATTTTACGTGCAAACTTTCTCTATCTGCAGTTGAATAAACAGCAACTGTTTTTATACCCATTTCTCTACAGGTTCTAATAACACGTAATGCTATTTCGCCCCTGTTGGCAATTAATATTTTTTTGAACATCGAATTAATTTATAGTTTAAGCAGGTTCTACCAAAAATAAAGGTTGATCGTATTCAACAGGACTGGCATCTTCTACCAATACTTTTACGATAGTTCCTTTTATTTCACTTTCAATTTCATTGAAGAGTTTCATTGCTTCAATAATACAAACCACTTTTCCAGGAGCTATTTCAGACCCTACTTCTGCTAAGATTGGTTTATCTGGGGATGCTCTGCGATAGAATGTACCAATCATTGGGCTTTTTATAGTAACTAGATTATCTGCTTTTGGAGCAGGTTCCGCTGCTGCTGGTGCAGCTTGAGCTTGCCCTTGAGCAGGAGCCTGTGCAACTGGTGCAGGAGCTGCTTGCGTAGTGTACACCTGAGGTGCTGGTGATTGTTTTAAGTCCATAAATGGCAATTTTAGGGGTAAAATCAGTTAATTTTGATCGAATCGGAGGGCAAAATAGCCCTTTTTTGGTTAAAAAGGCCTGTTTTTGTTATTTTAAAAAAAAATGACCTGATGTTTTTTACAGCAGGTCAAATTCAGTATAAAGTTGCAAATAATTACTCTTTTACTCTTTCAACGTAATCACCGGTTTTGGTGTTTATTCGGATGGCTTCGCCCTGATCTACAAATAAAGGCACCATTACAGTTGCACCCGTTTCAATTGTTGCAGCTTTAAGCGCCCTAGTTGCTGTATCGCCCCTTAAACCTGGCTCACAATAAGTAATATGCACTACTATTTTTTCTGGAAGCTCTGCACCTATAGGCAATTCGGTTTCGGTATTGATGAATACGAATACTTCTGAACCATCCATTAAAAACTGAGGAGCGTCAATCATTTCCTCAGAAAGGGCAATTTGCTCAAAAGTTTCATTGTTCATAAGGTTATAACCTGCCTCATCCTTATATAAATACTGAAATGTTTTCTTTTCTACGCGAACTGGAAAGATATTCTCCCCACTATTCCAAGTTTTTTCGATGGATCTTTTATTGTCCACCCCTTTTAATTTAGCCCAAACCTTTGCGGCGGCCCTTGCTGTTTTGTTTTCACCAAACTCTACAACAGAGTATAAGTTGTTGTCTAATTTAAGAATCATGCCACGGCTGATGTCTGATGTAGTTGCCATATTTTATTTTTTTAATATACAATCCCAAAGGATTGGCGCAAAAGTAGTCATTGAAAAGCAAAAAAAGAAAAAGACTAGCCAATTAAACCATTTAAAAGAAACCCCATCTATATAACAAATTAGATTATCCACTCAAAATTCAATTTTATGAAAAAAATGTTCATTTGTGCAACAACCGCATTATTCATGACGGTTTATTTAATCGCACAAACTACACCAACAACCAACCCCGTTTCTCCAGAAGTAAAAGCTGGCATGAAAGATTTAAGAAAAGATTTAAGAGATGTTAAAAAAGACCAACATCAATTGCGTAAAGAAATAAAAGAAGGAGACCAAGCAGGTGCTAGAGCAATTAGACAGGATATTAAAGAAGATAAAAAGGATATTCATTCAGATGCAGCTTCTTTAAAAAATCAAGGAGTAAAACACCCCATCAAACGTGCAGGACATCAATTACGTAGAAAACACAGATAAAGATTATATAAAATAAAAGTCAGCTAGTCTGACTTTTATTTTTCAAAAAGATGAGCATACTTTTTCATCAGTTTAAAATTAAGCATTACATGGGTAATGGTTAATAAGCTGATTACAAACATGATAGCAGATATAACCCTAAACATTTTTACAAATAGATCTAGTGAAATTTTTCCTGACAATTCAGGTTGTTGATCTATCATATCACTGAGCACTTGCCTCAAATTAATGTCATTGATAAAAAAAGCTGCTGATGAATTCAGCAAGAACATACTAGAAATAAACAAAGTACCATAGGCATTTACTTTGATCCAATCTTTTAAAGTAGCACTGCACTGCCGTTCATTCAAAATACCCTGCAATAAAAAGCGCAGTGAAGCAAATAGATAAATCACAAAGCAAGCCATTGCAAATACAATCAATAGTAAAGCAGGATTAGATAATGCCATCATCAGCATAATAAGATCCATCAATCCAAATAACAATGCTACAGGAACAAGGATAAAAGTGATGATTTTAAAAATGGTAATTTGTTGCATACAATGGCAATTTTACTGTTGTTGAACAGCAAAGTTATCGATTATATTTTCATTGCCATTATTAGGAGATTTCTCAAGCTGTACTTTATTCACTTCTTCAAATACCATTCCATCTTCATAGCCTACTGAAACATATACCGATAGTACTTGATGTGCAGGTCCTTTAAATGTTCCTTTTACAGGTGTACAATCTGTAAAATCTCTACCTACAGCCAATTTAATATGGTGATTGCTTGCCCAAGCGTTATTGGTAGGATCAATACCCACCCAACCATGGTTTGGTATAAAAAATTCTACCCATGCATGTGTTGCCCCTTCTCCACGCATTCCATTTTTATTGGGGCAAATATATCCACTTACATATCTAGATGGTATATGCATTACTCTTAATAGTTCTAATAAAATATGGGCAAAGTCTTGACAAACCCCAGATTGATGCTCAATAATTTCATCAATGGTTGTTTCTATTGTAGTGATTCCCTTGATATACGTGAACTCATTAAACACATACTCACTACAAGCAAATGCAATTTCAGCAATTGTTTTAGTAGGATTATAAATACGGCTAATGACTAAATCTAAAAAAGATTTTGATTGAATGGTACTACAGCGGGTATATTGAAGTTGCAATAAATCCTGTACATCAAATTCAGTTTCAGCAATTGTAGTGGTTGGAAATGCCAATATACTAGAAGGTATTGTTTGTACCAATAACCTACTCTCAATGATCAGCTCCCGATGAGGGCTTAATAAATTAAAATTGCCTGTTTTATTGCCCCAGTAATCGTTAAATAACAATACTTGTGGATGATCAGTTATATGCAATTCGTGTTCCAATACTTGCTGGGAGGAAATATTAGCTGGATATATTTTTATTTCATTTACACTTTCTTTAATAGGTCTATCATACTCGTACTTAGTAATATGTTGAATTTTAAAAATAGACATTCCAAATAATTTAAGAATAGGAAAAATAGATTTGACCCAAAAGACCGTCAAAGGCATTTAATTCAAAACGAACATTTTTCAAATAGGTTTCTAACCCCAATTGATTTATGGTAGAAAGATCGGCATATTTAATTTGACTATTCAATCTACCGAAAGAATTTTTTAATTCAATAATTCCATCCACCGGATTTGCTGTAGTAATTTCAGCTAAATATTTATTAGCGCGCTCTAATGAATAATACAATAAAACTTGCTTGGCCACATTGTAATTGTGGTCTTGATTATTGTAATTTTTTAAATGCAGTTCATACCCCGAAAGAGACAAAAGCAAACTTCTCCAAAAAAGAATGTCTTGCTCATTTTGCATATTGAAATTAATTTTTTTATAAAAATTAAACACCAATTCTACTGTTAGCAAACATCTTTCAGAATATTTGCCCAGATTCATATAATTCCAGCCCTGCCCTCTAGGCATGGTACTATCTGCTATTCCACAAAATTGATCACTACTTGCAATCAAAGCGTCTATCACAACAATGGCATCAGCACTTGTTAATTTTTCTTCCAGCAAAGGATGGTTTACCATATGATAAATATGATTTACTTGCTCCCAAACCTCTTTGGTTACCTGGTCTTGAACTCCTCTTGCATTTTCTCTTGCTCTAGTAATGATACATCGGAGTGAATTGGTATTTTTAGTATCTGCTACCAAATATTTTAAGGAAGCTGCATCATTTTCTTTTAATAACTCTATTTCTTCGGGTTTAAGTGTTGTAAAAACTTCCAATGCCGTTTGCCAGGTTATACCACTGGCCTGCACTTTATCAAAAGATAAAATATAACTTGTTTTCAACAACCTAAGCATTCCATCTGCTCTTTCCATATAGCGATGAAGCCAATATAATGAGTCTGCAATTCTACTAAGCATACTACAAAGTTTAAAGCGTATTCGTTTGATTATCGATGATCCAAGTGTCTTTGCTACCCCCACCTTGTGAAGAGTTTACTACCAATGATCCTTCTTTTAGTGCTACCCTAGTAAGTCCACCAGGAACTATTTCGATTCCATTGGGACCACACAATGCGTAAGGCCTTAAGTCTACATGTCTTGGTTGCAATTTTCCATCTAGAAAACAAGGAACCGTAGACAATGAGATAATAGGTTGTGCTATAAAATTTCGCGGGTTGGCAATAATCATTTCTTTGGCTTTAGCAATGGCTTCATCAGAAGCACTATTACCCATCACCATTCCATATCCGCCCGACTGATTGGTTTCTTTCACAACCATCTTATGCATATTGCTAAACACATGATTTCTTTCATCGGGGTTTTGCAATTGATAAGTAGGCACATTGGGTAAAATAGGTTGCTCATTCAAATAGTATCGAATCATATCGGGTACATAAGCATATACTGCTTTATCATCTGCAACTCCATTACCCAATGCATTTACAATTGCCACATTGCCTTTTCTGTATGCACTCATTAAGCCAGGAACTCCTAAAGCACTATTTGGATTAAATACCAAAGGATCTAAATATTCATCATCTACCCTCCTGTAAATCACATCAACTTGTTGTAATCCTGCCGTAGTTTTCATGAATACTTTTTGATTGTCTACCAACAAATCTCTACCCTCCACTAATTGAATACCCATTTGACGGGCCAAAAAAGTATGTTCAAAATAGGCTGAATTATATACACCTGGTGTAAGCATTACCACTACAGGGTTGGAAATATGTCTGGGTGATAATGCTACTAAATTATCGTGTAATACCAACGGATAATGATTAATCATGCGAACATTATTGTTCGCTAACAAATCGGGGAAAATGCGTTTAGTTACTTCCCTATTCTCTAACATATAAGAAACTCCAGATGGTGTTCGAAGATTATCTTCCAGAATATAAAAAGTACCATCATCTCCTCTAATTAAATCGATACCTGCAATATGAACATAAATATCATGTGCTACTTTAATACCATGCACTTCATGAGTAAAATGAGGGCAAGACGCAATTAATTCAGCAGGTATTATTTTGTCTTTGATAATTTGCTGCTCACTATAAATATCTTTTAAAAATAAATTTAAGGCTATTAGTCTTTGTTTGATGCCCGCTTCTACATGATTCCATTCGGCCGCTGTAATAATTCGGGGAAGTATATCAAACGGAAAAATTCGTTCAATGCCTTCTTCATTATTGTAAACAGTAAAAGTAATCCCTTGACTCATAAATAATTCAGAAGCCAGTTGGTGTTTTTGCTGTAAATCACTTAATTGAAGTTTACTGAGTGCAGTAGATACAGCACTATACGGCTGCCGAATAGCCGATGCTTGTTTCATTTCATCCCAAATTCCTTGTTGAATGGGATATTCACCAAAAAGGGTTTCTACCTTCATAAGCCAATTATTTAGGTTATACACAATAATATATATCCCCAATAAAGGCAGCAATCATTGGGAAGATAGTAAAAAAATGAACTCAAATAGGAGAAAAAATATTTTATACATAATTTTCTTATGTATATAGAAATTATGTATTTTTATTCCATGAAAAAATCTTCTTTATACAAAGGATGTCTGGAGCCCATCTTGTTGCGATTATTGAAAGACCATGGAAGAATGTATGGCTATCAAATGACTCAAATGGTTAAAGACATTACCAAAGGTGAGCTAACTATTACTGAAGGAGCACTATATCCGTTGTTGCATAAATTAGAAGAACAAGGCATTGTAGAAACCGAAACGGAAATGAATGGCAACAGAATGCGCAAATACTATAGCTTAACCAAGGCAGGCAAAAAACAAACGTCTATTGCTATGGAAGAAATGAAGGCATTCATGCAAAGCTTGGAATATATCGTTAATCCAAAAATCGCTTTGGGATGATAACTGATGAACAATTATTGAAAATAGATTCCTATTGTGATGAATTTGGGAGTCAGTATTTAGATGTGAAAGAAGAAGTTCAAGATCATCTTATCTCATTTGTTGAAAATGAAATTGAAGAAAATGTTATAGATTTTGAACATGCGTATAAAAAAATGAAGGAAGTGTTCCCAAAAGAGGAATTTAATATGATAATTAAAAGCAAGAAAATCTGCTTAGAAAAAAAATATACAAAATTAATTGAGAATGAATTCTTGACTTTTTTTAATCCACCTAAAATATTTTTAACTATTGGGCTTATTTTAACAGCATGTTTTTTCCCATTGATCAAAACTATAATTCATAAAGATTTTCAAGTTATCATTCTGATTGCATTTTTAATTACCCTTTATGTTATAATTTATCCTAGACTAAAAAGGTTGCAGTCATTTAACGATTCCAAAAAAAAACCTTTACTATCTGTTAAGGTTAAAAGTAGGTATGAAATTTTCGTAAGAATTGTGATTATTTTATTACATCTAAGCAATACTATTCGTTTTTTTATTTCTGACTTCTCTGCTATTTATTTGTTTAAATCATTTAACCCTGAGAATAAATTGACCTATTTCAATCTGATGCTAATACTAGTTGTATTAACTTTTATGTTCGGCTGGGCATCTGTAGTAGTGAGAGATAAAATGTACGAGAAAATAAGAAACGATTACCCATCTGCATTTGCTTAAATTAAATTACCATGAATCTAACTACAGTTCAAATAAATCAGATCAAAAAATATTGTAATCATACAAGCAAATATTATGATGTAGAAATAGAATTAGTAGACCATATAGCTGCTTATATTGAAGACAGAATGGAGCATGAAGCAGATTTTGAAAGACTTTTTGAATATTTAAAAACAAAGTTTTCTAAAACAGATATTGCATTAATCGTTAAAGAGAAGAAGCACAGTATTTTACAAAAAGCAAGAACTCAATGTTGGAATGAATTCCTCTCCTATTTCAGTTGGCCTAAAATAGGTCTTACTTTTTTATTGACAGCATTGGTTATCATTATTGATCTTAATATTAATATTGAAAAGAAGTTTCCCGCTATGTTTCATATACTAAACTTATTAAATCTTAGCTATGGATATGGCAAATTTAGAATTACTACTAAAAATATTAAAGAAATAATTCAACCAGTTTTAAGTTTGCATGTAATTTACAAATTCCATTTGTTATCGATTTCCCCTATGTTGATCTATTTATTTCTATCAATAACTAAAATGAATGATAGTATTACTATACCAATCGAAATTTATAAAATTTCCCTTTATGTATTCCCAATATTCATCTTACATGTTTTAGCTTGGAGAAAAACTTACATTGATTTGCATATAAAAATCAGAACTGATTATTCAAATGCTTTTTCAGCATAAAAAACCCGCTATAATTATTAGCGGGCTCTTATCAATTTATTAAAGCTGTTCTTAGCAATTATTTTAAATTCAATTTAATCTGCAATTCATCAAATTGTTTTTCATCAATGGCGCTAGGCGCATCAAGCATCACGTCTCTTCCACTGTTGTTTTTAGGGAATGCAATGAAATCACGAATACTTTCACTACCACCAAGAATAGAACAAAGACGATCAAATCCAAAGGCAATACCTCCATGTGGTGGTGCGCCATATTCAAACGCACCTAATAGGAAACCAAATTTGTGCAATGCTTCTTCCTCGGTCATTCCCAAAGCAGCAAACATTTTTTCCTGCAAAGGTCGTTGGTAAATTCTGATAGAGCCGCCTCCAATCTCATTTCCGTTCAACACCATATCATAGGCATTGGCTTTGATATTAGAATAAGGATGTTCTAAATATTTATCTGCATTTTCTATCAACGGATTGTTGTTGATCATGATATCAATATGATCTGGCTTGGGGCTAGTGAACGGATGATGACGAGCAACCCAACGGTTGTCTTCTTCGGCATATTCAAACAAAGGAAAATCCATCACCCATAATAATTTAAACACATCTTCTTTGCGCATACCCAAACGCTTTCCCATTTCTAATCGTAAATCGGATATGGCTTTACGGGTTCTTTCTTCTCTTCCTGCTAAAATCAACACTAAATCCCCTACTTTAGCACCCGCTGCATCGGCAATTGCTTTTAGTTTTTCTTCTGCATAAAATTTATCAACGCTACTCTTATAAGTTCCATCTGCATTGCACTTGATGTAAACCAATCCTTGCATGCCTATCTGCGGACGCTTTACCCATTCGGTTAATTCATCGGTTTGTTTACGGGTATATTCCGCGCAACCAGGGGCTGCAATAGCTAACACAGTTTCAGCATTGTCAAACACACCAAAACCAGCACCATTAATGAGTTCGCCGTTTGCTTGAATTTTTCCTCCTTTTAAAAAAGCCGATTTTAAATTGGCCAATTGCATACCGAAGCGAATATCCGGTTTGTCATTACCAAACTGCCACATCGCATCTTCCCATGTCATGCGTTCAACTTGATCGGCGTAGTTTATATTCTTTACATCCTTAAAAATTTGTTTCACCAAGCCTTCGAACATATTCAAAATATCTTCCTGCTCAACAAAAGCCATTTCACAATCTATCTGGGTGAATTCTGGTTGACGATCGGCACGAAGATCTTCATCTCTAAAACATTTTACAATTTGATAGTAGCGATCATAGCCGCTTACCATCAGCAATTGCTTAAATGTTTGTGGAGATTGAGGCAATGCATAAAACTGTCCTGCATTCATTCTAGATGGTACAACAAAATCTCTTGCACCTTCTGGTGTTGATTTTATTAAAAAAGGTGTTTCAATATCCATGAACCCATTCTCATGCAAATAATTTCTTGCAGAACGATTCACTGCATAACGCAACTCTAAATTTTTCTTTACTGCATTTCTGCGTAAATCTAGAAAACGATATTTCATGCGTAGGTCATCTCCCCCATCCGTATCATCTTGAATGGTAAATGGTGGAACAGCCGACTTATTTAATATTGCAAAAGAAACTACATTTAATTCTATTTCGCCTGTAGGAATATGGGTATTTTTATTGGAACGCTCCTGCACTTTTCCCTGCACTTGCAACACAAATTCTCTTCCTAGTGGATTTGAATCTAATACGGTATTTAATTCTTCGCCAAATAATAGTTGGGTAATGCCATATCGATCTCTTAGATCAACAAAAGTGATGGCTCCAAATTTTCTAACTGTTTGAACCCAACCAGCCAATGTTACCATTTCATTTACTTGGGTTACTCTTAACTCTCCACAGGTATGTGTACGATACATAAAACGATTGCTATTTGGCGGCAAATATAACCTAAAAGAAGAAAGTAGGCAGATTCAGGTATTTTTGCAGATAAACCACTTAGGATATGAGCATACAAACCCAATTAAGCCCCAAGACCTATCGTTTTGCTGTAGCTTGTTTCTTTTTTATTGCAGGTATCTGTTTTGCCAGTTGGGCCAGCCGTATTCCGCATATTAAAGAGGCACTGAATTTGAATGATGCGGCTTTAGGCGGTGTTTTATTTGCCCTTCCTGTTGGATCGATGATTAGTTTGCCCATTTCGGGATGGCTGGTGGCGCATTGGGGTAGCCGCAAAGCAATGATTCTTGGATCTTGTGCCTATCCGATTGTCTTACTAACGATTGGCGCAAGCAATACGGTACCTCAGTTAGTTGCCTTATTGTTCTTTTTTGGCTTATTTGGTAATTTGATGAATATAGCGGTGAATACACAGGCTGTTGGTGTTGAACTAATGTACGGAAGATCTATCATGGCATCATTTCATGGAGTATGGAGTGCAGCAGGATTTACAGGCGCTGCCATTGGCACCCTGATGGTTTCCATTAACATTGATCCCTTTCTTCATTTTTGTATTATTGGAATATTGATGCTCTTACTTGGATTATTTATGCAACGATATGCACTAACCAAAGATGTTGGCAGTAGCAATCAACCCTTGTTTGCCAAGCCAGATGCATTGTTATTTAAGCTTGGTTTAATTGCATTTAGTTGTATGGCTTGTGAAGGCACCATGTTCGATTGGAGTGGGGTGTATTTTCAAAAAATTGTAGTAGCACCACCTGCACTTACTACATTGGGCTATGTAGCATTTATGAGTACAATGGCAGGAGGTAGATTCATCGGCGATAAACTGGTGGTGAAAATGGGGATCAAGCGAATATTAGAATTAAGTGGAATCATCATTGCTGCTGGTTTATTATTGGCAGTCATTTTCCCCAATATCATTGCAGCAACTATTGGATTTTTATTAGTGGGTATGGGTGTTTCATCGGTTGTACCCTTGGTTTATGGGCAGGCAGGAAAATCTACCACCATGCAAGCTGGTGTAGCTATAGCGGCTGTTTCTACTATCGGGTTTCTAGGATT
>VIKJ01000057.1:12147-15713 GCA_008080615.1 Chitinophagaceae bacterium
ACTAATTGGCTTTATTGCGCAAGCATTTGGATTGCAATGGTCATTTTCGGTAATTGCGATTTTAGGATTGGGCACCAGCTTTTTAGCGGGAATCACTAAATTTATTGAATAGAAAATAGCTGCCCATCCTTTTTGAAAAAAATGCTTGCATTAAATTAATTCTGAATGAATCATATCCCTTTAGCAGAAAGAATGCGGCCTACCAATTTAGATGAAGTGGTAGGCCAAGAACATATTACAGGAAAGGGAAGTATTTTAAGAACAGCTATTGAGCAAGGCATTGTACCATCCATGATTTTATGGGGCCCACCAGGAGTTGGTAAAACTACCTTGGCCAATGTGATTACACAAACCTTATCAGTTCCCTATTTTCAATTAAGTGCCATTAGTAGTGGAGTAAAAGAAGTGAGGGAAGTAATTGAACAAGCAAAGTCATTAACAGGCGCCGTATTATTTATAGATGAGATTCATCGTTTTAATAAAAGTCAACAAGATGCATTGCTTGGTGCTGTTGAAAAAGGGATTATCCGATTAATTGGCGCCACAACAGAAAACCCCTCATTTGAAGTAAACAGTGCCTTGCTAAGTAGGTGCCAGGTATATGTATTAAAAGCATTAGAAAATAAACAACTCATTCAATTAATCAACGATGCTTTAACAAATGATATAGTGTTAAAAACCTTGAAGATTGAATTGAAAGAAACAGAAGCATTGGTAAATATCAGTGGTGGTGATGGAAGAAAATTATTGAACTTATTAGATTTAGTGGTTCAATCGGGTCAGTTGGTTATTACCGACGAATTGGTAATGAAAGTTGCACAACAAAAAATTGCACTCTATGATAAAAGTGGAGAGCAACATTATGATATAGTCTCGGCCTTTATCAAAAGTATGCGGGGCAGCGATCCTAATGGGGCAGTATATTGGTTAGCCAGAATGATTGAAGGAGGTGAGGATGTAAAATTTATTGCTCGAAGAATGCTCATTTTCGCCAGTGAAGATATTGGCAATGCCAACCCAAATGCTCTATTACTTGCCAATGCAACATTTGATGCAGTAAGTAAAATAGGATACCCTGAAAGCAGAATAATTTTATCGCAATGTGCTACTTATTTAGCTTCATCTGCAAAAAGCAATGCTGCTTATGAAGCCATTGCCAAAGCATTGCAAGCCGTTCAACAATTAGGAGACTTATCTGTTCCATTGCATTTGCGCAACGCCCCTACTAAGCTGATGAAAAATATGGATTATGGAAAAAATTATCAGTACTCCCATTTAGGAGAAGGCAATTTTATAGAACAAGAATACTTGCCCACGCCATTAATTAATACACCTTTTTATACCCCGGGGAATAATGCCAGAGAAAATGAATTGCGTAAATTTTTAAAAGATAGATGGAAGGGTAAATACAACTATTAGTTTCAACTGTGGCAACTTGCATATAGGGTTAATTTGTACCTTCGCTTTTTATAAAATGTAAACACCAATTATGAAGGTAGATACAATGCGGAAAATAGATAAATGGGCAGGCGTTCCGCTTTGTACGTTGATCAGTATTTTTGCAATCCCTTTAGATTTATTAAGAGGCAAGAATAAACAACCTAATACCCAACATACTTTATTTATTGAGCTCTCCGAAATGGGCAGCGCTATTATAGCAGACCCAGCAATGCGCAAGTTGCAAGAAGCATCCGGAGCAACTTTATTCTTTGTAATTTTTAAAGACAATGTAAAAAGTTTAGCCATCTTAAATACAGTTCATAAAGACAATATATTTACGATGCGGCATAAAAATCTATTGCACTTAGCAGTAGATATTATTCAATTCATTATCTGGTGCAGAAGGAAAAAAATAACTTGCAGTATAGACTTAGAACTTTTTTCACGCTTTACAGGATTACTTAGTTTTTTCAGTTTTGCCAAAGACCGAGTAGGATTTAGTAGCCATCATGATGAAGGGATGTTTAGAGGATGGTTAATCAATTGCCCTGTACGCTACAATCCCCATGTTCATATGGGCATCAATTTTATTGCTTTAACCAATTATGCATTGGGATACTATACCAACCCCTATCCTACTACATTAGTACCAAAAGAGGAATTGGAATTAGCAAAAGCAATTGTAACAACCGAAGCAAAAGATACCGTACTACAAAAAATACATACACTTTACCCTAATTACAATAATGAACGGATTGTATTATTTAATGTAAACGCATCAGATTTATTACCCCAAAGAAGGTGGCTGCCAGCTAATTTTGCATTGGTAGCAAAGCAGCTGCTTCAACAGTTTAACAATATACTCATCGTTTTTACAGGTGCTCCTGCAGAAAGAGCCTATGTGCAAAATGTAATTGACATGGCCAATAATGCCAAATGCGTAAACTCTTCTGGTGTGTTTAGTTTTGATGAGCTCGTGCCACTTTATAGTGTAAGTAATTTCATGATCACAAATGATTCAGGCCCTGCGCACTTTGCATCTGTTACCAATTTAAAAGTATTTGTATTGTTTGGGCCAGAAACGCCCAAGCTATACTTACCACTGGGAGGTAATGCAGAACCTTTTTATCTTGGCCTTGCTTGTTCACCTTGTGTAAGTGCTGCCAACCATAGAAAAACTAGTTGCACGGAACGTCCTTGTATAACTGGAATTACCACTGTGCAAGTGGAAGAACGATTAGCTCATTTTTTATCAGAAGGTATATAATCTCTACTCTACTTTTAATAAGTATATAGGTTCCAACGTAGAAGCCCTAGTTGCTTTATTAATAAAAGTTCCCGTAAGCATGGTTATATGAAAATGACCAAACTTTTTTACAACAGCATGTTTTAATTGCATAGAATCAATTTTGGCTAATCCTCTTTCGGTAGTGAAAACAAATTTATTCTTGAGATTGGTAGCTGCTACTTTCTCTACTCCAAATACAGGAATATCTTTATTTAGTTTTACGCTGGTACTAAATTCGTTTACATCTAAAATAACCAATTGATTGATGGGTAATTGCTGCTGCAAATAATAATCTGCCACAGCAGTTTGAGCTTGGTATTGTGTTAATCGAGGATAGAATTCTCTATTTAAATAATAATTGATGCTCAACGTAAAAATAAGCGGTACAAATGCGAGTAATAGTTGTGGCGTTTTTTGCTTTTGTAAAATAATAATGATTGCTAATAGAATTGCTGCGATTATTACCATAATCGAATCCAAATGCAAAGCAGCATCCTGGAAAAAATAAATCAACGCACCCGCTGCAATAAAAAGTATTCCTATAACAACAAATTGTAAAATAGTAAGTATGCGCAATGCTTTTTTACCCGCATCAATGATGGCCGCTGCACACATTACGGCCAATAAAGGAAATATTGGATTCATATAATGTGCTAACTGAAATTTAGAAATAGAAAAAATCAGGAACATTACAATAAAGCCAAAAAAGGTATAGGTTTCCGTTTGATTGGAATTTTGAACAATGCTTTTTGCTTTTTGAAATAACGCATAATAGGCAATCCAAGCCCATGGAAGAAAAGCCCATAATAGCGTATGAACAAAAAAGAAAGGATCTCCA
>VIKJ01000058.1 GCA_008080615.1 Chitinophagaceae bacterium
GATTAAGCATGATGGGTATTTTTCGGTTACAAGCAATGTATTCCATCCAACCATTCAAACAAGCTTATTTGCTAATTTAAGAGTAAAAGATGCCATTGTAGACCGTATGCGAAATGAAACTAACAAAAGGCCATCCACTGGTTCTGATCTTACAGGAGCCGTGATCTATTTGTTTTGGAAGCATGAAGAAGCGGAGATATTTATTGATACTTCGGGGGAAACACTAGCAAAGCATGGTTATAGAAAATTACCAGGCAAAGCCCCCATGTTAGAAGCGTTGGCAGCTGCAACTATCTTATCTACCAAATGGAATTTAAATGCCCCATTTGTAAACCCGATGTGTGGTTCTGGAACATTGGCCATTGAAGCAGCTTTAATCGCAACCAATAGAAGACCAGGTTTATTAAGAAGCAATTATGCGTTTATGCATATTATGGGCTATAATTCTAGTATGTATGAAAGTGAACGAAAAAAATTAGATACCCAGATTAAGCATATTGAAAATTTGAAAATTATTGCAACTGATATCAGCAGTTCGGCTATTGCAACTGCTAAGTTAAATGCAGCAGCCGCAGGTGTTTTAGAATTGATTGATTTTGAGGTTTGTGATTTTGAAAAAACCAGCATTCCTGAACAAGCAAATGGAGTGATCATGTTTAATCCGGAATACGGAGAGCGATTGGGTGATGAGAATGAACTAAATGCTACTTATGCGAGAATGGGAGATTTTTTAAAAAATCAATGTAAGGGATACACGGGCTACGTATTTACAGGCAACTTAGATTTAGCTAAAAAAATACGATTAAAGCCAAGTAGAAAAATTGAATTTTACAACGCTACTATCGATTGTAGGTTATTGGAATACGAACTGTATGCTGGTACTAAAAGAGTAGATAAGCCAGTTAAACCAATGCCAGAATAGGTTAGTTTATTAATACCTAAACTTAAAAGCATGTGAGTGCAAACCAATTTGTAGCTCATTAGCGAAACTAAGTTCCCCATCAAATTGAATGGCCATTTGCTTTTCACAATAAATAGTAAAATCAGTACCAGTTTGGTGAATCACAAAAGGTTTATTTAAATGTTTCCCCTTTTGAATGAGTGGAAGATACTTAAGGCGATTTAAAACGGATAGCTTTTTGCACAAAACCATATTGAGTAACCCATCATTTATTTGTGCATGAGGCGCAATAAAAAAGCCACCACCTGCCCTTGAAGAGTTGGCTATCATTACCAATAAAAATTCATCATCCCAGGTTACCCCATTTGCCTTTATAATAAACTTATATTCTTTAAAAGTAAAAATGGTACGTAACACCGAAACGAGATAACCAATATGACCACCTAAAAAACGGATTGAATCCATCGATTGAATGGTTTCTCCGTCAAAACCAACTCCTAAACAGTTTATAAATAAGATATTATTGAATTTGCCTATATTAACCAATTGTGGCTTGCTATTCAACACCAGGTTAATTTGCTGGTTCAGGTTAAGATTGCCATACAATTTCCAAGCAAAATCATTGCCTGTTCCTCCTTTAAATAAGGCAATATTTTTATCGCAAAAAGGGTATTTATTAATAAAAAAACTGATTGTTCCATCGCCACCAATTAGCCAAATATCAGTATAATCATCAAAATGGATGGGCCAATCGCTTGAATAAACTGTAGCAGTAATTCCTTTGATAATCAATTCATTACTAAGCTTAATTGCTATTTCTGCCGACTTACCGCTTCCTGCACAAGGGTTTTCTAATATGGCTACAGCCTTTATTGTATTCATGCAATTGAAAGCTAGGAAAAAATGCTTTAAATTAAAAACAATAGATTTGCGCAAAATCAGGGGATATCCCTATATATAGTTACCATTTATGAGAAGAATCGCTAGTTACAGAAAATTATTGGGGGTAGATGAATCCGCTGAATTAAAAGAGTTGAAATCAGTTTATAGAAACTTGATGAAAGAGTGGCATCCAGACAAGTTTAATGATAATCACGAATTGAAAGTGGAAGCCGAAGAAAAAAGCAAGAAAATAATAGAAGCCTATCATTTTTTGGTAAGTATTGCACCTGAAACCATTGCTCAAACACTACCTGAGTATACAGAAACAGTTACCAATTCGGTAATTGAAGATTTTGAATACAAATCTGAAATATTGATTATCCGTTTCGAAGATGGCAATGAGTATGAATATTATGGAGTTCCGAAAGCCATTTATGTAAAATTGTATGTAAAATTGGTTAACGCAGACACCCCGGGAAGATTTGCAAGAAGGCATATTTTTAACGCCTATTTGTATAGAAGTACGTCTAAACAAGTGGCCTCGGCATAATCTTATACCCATTTAAACAATAAAAAAGCCCTGCACAATGTGCAAGGCTATGTGATCCGGATTGGATTCGAACCAATGACCTACTGCTTAGAAGGCAGTTGCTCTATCCAGCTGAGCTACCGAACCATATTTACTTCCTCAACCAATGACCTTCCCGACTTTAGTCGGGATGCTCTATCCAGCTGAGCTACCGAACCGGTTTTGGAGCTGCAAAATAAGGGAAAAATTACCAGTATTACAAACCAAAGCTCAATTTCCTCCACATATTGCTATTTCGTTTACTTTGCAACAAACGATTGCCTGCATGAGTTACAATTATCTGCCATTAGACAGTAAATGGTTACATTTTCAACAAGTAATAAAAGACCTATTAGATTTTAATCAATTGGTGTCTATTACATTTGATGCCCATGAGAAAATTATTGCCTGCCGTAAATATTTAGATGAAAAAACAAGTCTTAAAGACCAACTTTTTTATGGTGTAAATACAGGATTTGGATTTTTGCAAAACGTAAAAATAGATGAGTCTCAAATAGAGCAATTACAATACAATTTATTGGTATCCCATGCTTGTGGATTGGGCGAAGAAGTACCAAAAGATATTGTAAAACTCATGTTGATGCTGAAAATAAAATCCTTGAGTTATGGGCATAGTGGGGTTCAAATTGATACCGTTATCAGGTTAATGGATATGTACAATAACGATGTTTTACCTGTTATATATACTCAGGGTTCTTTAGGTGCATCTGGTGATCTTGCCCCTTTAAGTCATTTAAGCATCCCACTATTAGGCCTTGGTGAAGTATATCATGAAGGTGTTAAAATGCAGGCAGCTGATGCGTTAAAAAAGTTTAATTGGGAACCCATTCATTTACAAAGCAAAGAAGGCCTAGCATTAATTAATGGTACGCAATTTATGAGTGCCTATGGTATGTATTGTTTAAAAAAAGCGGAACATTTATTGGAAATGGCCAATTTAATTGCAGCACTATCATTTGATGCATTCGATTGTGTAATAGAGCCTTTTAATGAACATATTCATAAAATAAGAGCACATGCTGGCCAGGTAGAAACTGCTAAACAATTATCCCAATATTTAGCAGGTAGTGCCATTGCAAATCAACCAAAATCTCAGGTTCAGGATCCGTATTCGTTTAGGTGTATTCCACAAGTGCATGGAGCAAGTAAAGATGCATTTAACCATGTGTTGAGTGTATTTATAAGAGAAATTAATTCAGTTACGGATAATCCCAATGTTTTTCCAGAAGAAGACCTCATTGTTAGTGGAGGAAATTTTCATGGACAGCCGTTGGCATTGGTGTTAGATTATTTAGCAATCGCTATGAGTGAAATGGGAAATATTTCAGAAAGAAGAACCTATCAACTCATATCTGGGCAACGAGGACTGCCATTGTTTTTGGTAAAAGATGCAGGGCTTAATTCTGGATTTATGATTCCGCAGTACACTGCAGCTGGAATTGTAAGCGAAAATAAACAATTGTGCACCCCAGCTTCCGTAGACAGTATTTCTTCTAGTAATAACCAAGAAGACCATGTAAGTATGGGAGCCAATGCGGCCACAAAATGTTGGCGAGTTATGGAAAATGTAGAAAAAGTACTGGCTATTGAATTACTAAGTGCAGCACAGGCATTGGATTTTAGAAGACCGCTTAAAAGTGCACCAATTATTGAGCAATTAATGACTGCATTTAGAAAAGAAATAAGTTTTAACGAAGTAGATCGTTTTTTGCATCAAGACATGAAAAAAGCCATTCAGTTTGTTCAACACTATAGGATTACTTCGGCTTAAGACTTTTTGTATGAAAAAGGGTTAGTTAAAAGGTAAATCGCTTTTTCTACTGTGGCTAAATAGTCAATTAGGCTTAACTTCGCCATCCAAACAAAAGTGGAATGAGCGAAGAAAAGAGCCTGAATTTTATTGAAGAAATTATTGAAGCAGATTTAGCTGCTGGTAAACATACCAGTATTACTACCCGTTTTCCTCCAGAACCCAATGGATATTTACATATTGGTCATGCAAAAAGTATCTGCCTAAATTTTGGTTTGGCAAAAAAATATGGCGGTTCTACCAATTTGCGTTTTGACGATACCAATCCGGTTACAGAAGATACAGAATATGTAGAAAGCATCAAAGATGATGTTCGTTGGTTGGGTTTTGAATGGGCCAAAGAACTTTATGCTTCTGATTATTTTGATCAGCTATATAATTTAGCCATGCAATTAATTGAAAAAGGGCTTGCTTATGTAGATGATAGCACTAGTGAGGAAATTGCAACTCAAAAAGGAACACCTACTCAAGCTGGTGTTCGCAATGAATATGCCAATAGATCCATTGAAGAAAACAAGCAATTGTTTGTTGCAATGAAAGCAGGTGAATTTCCAGATGGTTCTAAAGTTTTAAGGGTAAAAATAGATATGGCATCTCCCAATATGTTGTTGAGAGATCCTATTATTTATCGCATTAAACATGCACACCATCACAGAACAGGAGATCAATGGTGCGTATACCCCATGTATGATTTTGCACATGGACAAAGTGATTCCATTGAAAAAATTACCCATTCAATTTGTACATTAGAGTTTGTGCCACATCGTGCATTATACGATTGGTGTATAGAACAATTGGGTACATTTCCTTCTAAACAATATGAGTTTGCCCGATTGAATATGACCTATACTGTAATGAGTAAAAGAAAACTATTGCAGTTGGTGAATGAAAATATGGTAACAGGATGGGATGATCCACGAATGAGCACCATTAGTGGAATGCGCCGTAGAGGCTATCCTGCAGCCAGTATTAGAGAATTTTGTGATAGAATTGGTGTTGCCAAAAGAGAGAATTTGATTGATGTTGGTTTATTGGAATTTTGTGTACGAGAAGAATTAAATAAAACGGCACAAAGAAGAATGGTGGTTTTTGATCCGCTCAAATTAGTTATTACCAATTTTGAAAAAGAAGTAGAATTGCTAACTAGTGAAAACAATCCAGAAGACGAAAATGGAGGTACTAGAGAAATGCCTTTTAGTAAAAATATTTACATTGAAAGGGATGACTTTATGGAAGTGGCACCTAAAAAGTATTTTAGGCTAGCACCTGGGCAAATGGTTCGTTTAAAAAGTGCCTATATTATTAAGTGCGAAGAAGTAATTAAAGATGCAGAAGGAAATGTTACGGAAGTACATTGTACTTATATTCCCGAAAGCCGAAGTGGATCGGATACATCGGGTATACAAGTTAAAGGAACCTTGCATTGGGTAAGTGCCGCACATGCCATTCATGCAGAAGTAAAATTATACGATAGATTATTTAAGGTAGAAGATGTAGCCAATGCAGAAGGCGATTTTAAAGACCATATTAACCCCAATTCTTTACAAATTGTAGCCAATGCTTTTGCAGAGCCTGCTTTAGCGAATGATGCTAGCAATCAAGCATTTCAGTTTTTACGTAAGGGGTATTTTGTAATAGACAAAGAATCAACCCCAACAAAACTGGTTTTTAATAGAACCGTTACGCTCAAAGATGCATGGGCTAAGGAAGTGAAGAAAAACTAAAAATCTTTTAACGGATTTCTACGTGCGGCAAGCACATAATTTTTAATATTTCTAACAAATGCGAGAATCATGTAAATGATGATGGGAGACCCCATTGTTAAGAAAGAAATATAGATAAACCACATCCTTATTTTGGTAGATGCTATACCTAAACGCTCTCCGAGTGCTGTACAAACACCAAAAGCATGTAATTCCAGAAATTCGCGAAATTTGTTCATATTGGTTTTATTATTCTGGGGAGTAACTACTGCTACTGCAAAGGTAAACACAAAAAGCCCATAAAAGTTCATAAGACTTGCTTTCAACAGCCCCTTTTTTTGTAGATTCGCGCATAAAATTGCAACGATATGGCTTTTGACATTGAAATGATTAAAAAAGTGTATGCAGAAATGCCTGCAAAAGTAGATGCAGCCCGCAAAGCACTGGGTCGTCCACTTACTTTATCTGAAAAAATATTATTTGCCCATTTACATGCAGATCAGCAATTGGTGGGCTTTGAAAGAGGTAAATCATATGTTGATTTTGCTCCAGATCGTGTGGCTATGCAAGATGCAACTGCACAAATGGCTCTTTTACAGTTTATGCAAGCAGGTAGGCCTAAAGTAGCTGTACCTTCTACAGTTCATTGTGATCACTTAATTACTGCAAAAGTAGAAGCAGTTAAAGACCTTGCTGTTGCCAATGCGGAAAGCAAGGAAGTGTACGATTTTTTGGCTTCAGTGTCTAATAAATATGGAATTGGATTTTGGAAACCAGGTGCTGGAATTATTCACCAGGTAGTATTGGAAAATTATGCGTTTCCTGGCGGAATGATGATTGGTACAGACTCACATACCGTAAATGCTGGTGGTTTGGGAATGATTGCTATTGGTGTAGGTGGAGCAGATGCTTGTGATGTAATGGCAGGTTTGCCTTGGGAATTAAAATGGCCCAAATTAATCGGGGTTAAACTAACTGGAAAATTAAGCGGTTGGACTGCTCCAAAAGATGTAATCTTAAAAGTAGCTGGTATTCTTACTGTAAAAGGTGGAACTGGCGCTATTGTAGAATATTTTGGAGAAGGTGCTAATAATATGAGTTGTACAGGTAAAGGAACCATTTGTAATATGGGTGCCGAAATTGGGGCAACAACCTCCACTTTTGGTTACGACGATAGTATGGCTCGTTATTTAAAAGCCACAGGAAGAGAAGAAGTTGCCGTATTAGCTGATGGAATTAGAGCATATTTAAATGCAGACGCTGAAATTTATGAAGCTCCTGAAAAGTACTTTGATGAAGTAATTGAAATTAATTTATCTGAATTAGAGCCACACTTAAATGGTCCATTTACGCCAGATTTAGCTACCCCAATTTCTAAAATGAAAGAAGTGGCAGCTGCAAACGGTTGGCCTACAAAGGTTGAAGTTGGTTTGATTGGAAGTTGTACCAACTCTTCTTATGAAGACATTAGCAGGGCAGTAAGCTTAGCTAAACAGGTTACAGAAAAAGGATTAAAAACAAAAGCTGAATATACCATTACCCCAGGAAGTGAGCAGGTTCGTTACACCATTGAAAGAGACGGGTTTTTGGAAGCATTCGATAAAATTGGCGCAACCGTTTTTGCCAATGCTTGTGGGCCATGTATTGGAATGTGGGAAAGAGTAGGAGCCGAGAAACAAGAGCGCAATACCATTGTGCATAGTTTTAATAGAAACTTTGCTAAAAGAGCTGATGGCAACCCGAATACTTTGGCATTTGTTGCAAGCCCCGAATTGGTAACTGCTTTAGCCATTGCAGGAGATTTAACATTTAATCCTATCACCGATTATTTAATCAACGAAAAAGGCGAAAAGGTTAAATTAGATGAACCTACTGGCATGGAATTACCTGCACGTGGTTTTGCTGTTGAAGATGCAGGATATCAAGCACCAGCGTTAGATGGTTCTGGAGTAAATGTTAATGTAGATCCTACAAGCAAACGTTTACAGTTATTAGATCCATTTGCTGCTTGGGAAGGAACAGATTTAAAAGGATTGAAACTGTTGATTAAAGCAAAGGGTAAGTGTACTACCGATCATATTTCTATGGCTGGCCCATGGTTAAAATTCCGTGGACATTTAGATAATATCTCTAATAATATGTTGATTGGTGCATTGAATTTCTTTAATGAAAAAACAGACAATGTAAAAAATCAATTAACGGGTGAATATGGTCCTGTGCCTGCAACACAACGTGCTTATAAAGCTGCAGGTATTGGATCAATCGTAGTAGGTGATGAAAACTACGGAGAAGGTAGTTCTCGTGAACATGCAGCTATGGAGCCACGTCATTTAGGCGTTAGAGCAGTGTTGGTTAAATCATTTGCACGTATTCACGAAACCAATTTAAAAAAGCAGGGAATGTTGGCCCTAACTTTTAGCGATAAGAATGATTATGATAAAATTCAAGAGGATGATACAATCCAAATTGAAGGACTCAGTTCATTTGCACCAGGTAAACCGCTAACAATGGTATTGCAACATAAGAATGGTAGCACTGAATCTATCAGTGTAAATCATACTTACAATGAGCAACAAGTAGAATGGTTTAAAGCAGGTGGTGCATTGAATATTATTCGTAAGCAATTAGCAGGATAATTTTTTTCATAGCTCAACTTAACCTATGGCGCTAAGCAGATTTTGGTTAGTCATTATATTGGCTTCCATCACCTATATTTTTGTGTTGCTGTTTAGCGGCAAATACTATTCTGTTGAGTATGCAGTAAACGGGAAAAAGGATGATCCAATTTTAAAAAAAGAGTATTATTTAAAGGATCTTCCAAAAGCTATTCAAGATACATTGGCCAAATCTGCCAATCACCGTTATGCTGTAGGAAAAGACACCCTATATATACAAGACAATAACATTGTACGATTTTGTGTAGGAAAGCAAGCAACAGATGGTATTTTACCCACTTGTAAGAATACCATCTTTGATTTGCTCCTGCCATTAATTGCTTATTTATCCTTTTTCTGTGGGATACTGCAGTTGTTGATAGACAGTGGCGCATCCGAAAGAATTGCAAAATTACTAAGCCCCATTTTTATTAAAATCTTTCCAGAAATTCCAGCTAACCATCCATCAATATCCTATATGATGTTGAATTTTGCAGCTAATTTTTTAGGGCTGGATAGTGCTGCAACTCCGTTTGGTTTAAAAGCAATGGAAAGCTTGCAGGAATTAAATACCGATAAGGAAAAAGCAAGCAATAGCCAAATCATGTTCATGTGTTTGCATGCAGCAGGATTAACCTTAATACCCACATCAATAATTGGCTATAGGGCTGCGCAACATGCAGCTAATCCAGCTGATGTGATGATACCTTGTATTATTACATCATTTATAGGAACTATTGCTGCATTGATTATTGTTGGCGTAAAGCAAAAAATTAATTTACTCAATGCTACTTTAATTGGTTCTGTAGGAATTGTGATTGGTATAATTACTGGTTTACTTATTTATATCACTCAGTTAGACCTTATCAACAAAGGGCACTTTACCGGTAATTTATCGAATGTACTTTTATTGGGAATCATCTTTATTATTCTTGCTTATAGTTTTTTAAGAGAAAAAAGATTTACAGATCAAGGAAAAAACGTATTTAACTCTTTTGTTGAAGGAGCTTATGATGGGTTAAAAACTGGTCGCACCATTTTTCCTTATATCCTGGGTATGTTGGTAGCTATTTCTTTGTTTAGAAATAGTGGTGTATTCGAAATATTGGCAGGTACATTAGCGAAAGGGTTTTTAGCAATTGGTGTTACCAAAGAAATTGTTGATGCTTTACCCATTGCTATATTGAGGCCTTTTACATGAGTACTTATGGTGCTGATTCATTCACAGGAAGACTAGCTTGCGTATTTCAATGTGCAGCAGAAACTACTTTTTATGTAATTGCCGTTTATTTTGGAAGTATTAAAGTAAAAAATACAAGATATACACTGGGTGCCATGTTATTGGTAGATTTAATTTGCGTATTTGCAGCCATCTTTTTGTGCTTGTTGTTTTTTTAAATACTAATTGAATCATTTTGTACAAATCGCTATTTAGTTTATACCTGGTAATATTTTGTTGTTATTTATTGTTTACAAGAATTCCCGACTTTTTCGACGGAGAAAAATATCCTGCTACAATTACTTTTTTAAAAGATAGTACAACCAATATTTTGCTACCCCAAGCCAAGTATAGTATTGGTATAAACAAATATGTTGTTGCTGCTGATTACCCATTGGTGAAGTATACCAATGGAGAACAAGTAGAAGTAATTGTTGAACATGAGCACCCAGAAAAAGCTGCTGTATATCGTTTCTGGGGTTATTGGATTAGTTGGGAAGAATTATTGGCTTCGGTTGTTGCAGCTGTTTTATTATTTCAGGTTGCATTATCCATAACCAATAATCCTACACCAGAGGCTATATTAGAACAATTAAGCTATAAAGAAGAGAAAAAAACTAAGTACGATTAATAAGGATAATATCCCTAAATGTTTGTTTGTTTTATTAAATTTATCAAATGAAAAAAAGCATCCCTTTTTTATTATTCTTTTTGGTATTAGTACTTGCATGTAATCGCAATCCATACAAAGAAACCAATCGATTTTATAAGGATCAAGTAAGAACATTTGCAGATAACTTAAAAAAAATACCTAAAGAACCCATTCTTTCAGATACAATAAAAAATGCCCCTTATTGGGTTGGAACAACCAATTTTGGAATGCGCAAACCATTTTATGTTATTATTCATCATACTGCGCAACACTCAACAGATGAAACACTTAAAACCTTTACACTGCCAAGAACTGCTGTAAGTTCTCATTATGTTATAGGTAATGATGGAGTGGTCTATCAAATGTTGAATAATTATTTAAGGGGCCAACATGCAGGGGTAAGTAGGTGGGGCAATCAATTAGATATGAACTCTGCTTCAGTGGGAATTGAACTAGACAATACAGGTTTTGAATATTTTGATAGTTTACAGATTAATAGTTTATTGGTTGTTTTAAATCAACTGAAAAAAAACTATAACATTCCTACAGCCAATTTTATAGGACATGGGGATATTGCACCAACCAGAAAAAATGATCCAAACTGGCGATTTCCCTGGAAATTATTAGCAGAAAAAGGGTTTGGTTTATGGTATGATGAAGTAAGGGATACAGTACCTGCCAATTTTAACGCAATTATGGGGCTTAGAATCATTGGATACGACATTAAAGATACCAGTGCCGCAATAGTTG
>VIKJ01000198.1 GCA_008080615.1 Chitinophagaceae bacterium
CATAATTATCGTGGAACAATCAATGCATTGTATGATGGGCCTTTAGATAAATATTATTTTGGAAGAAGACCAACTCAGGTGATGATGCCCAATTTCAGGAATGTATTGCAACAGGAAACAGATTTCAAAAGAGGCTATATGGTATTTTTTAGTGCGGCTAGAGGTAGAGCGAAATCGGAAGCAATTGGTGCTGCTTTAAAAGAAGCGGTTACTGAATTGGGCGGTTGGCACATTTATATGATGATGCAAGGAGAAACCATTCCAAAGGAAACCAATTTTGTAACACTGAGTGAAACTGAAAGAGATGATTGGGGTGTTCCTCAGTTGGAGATTAATGTAGACTATGATGAGAATGACGAAAAAATCATTCAAGACTTTTTTAAAGAGGGGAAAGCCATGTTAGAAAAAGCAGGCTGTACCAATATTTCAACTTTTGATAGTAAGCAAAACCCTGGTTTAGATATTCATGAAATGGGAGGGATCAGAATGGGGAAAGATCCAACAACTTCCATGCTAAACGAATGGAATCAATTACACTTGTGTAAAAATGTTTTTGTAACAGACGGAGCATGTATGACATCTACGGGAACACAAAATCCTTCTCTTACATTCATGGCCATAACAGCAAGGGCTGCACATTATGCTGCAGAAGAATTGGCCAAAGGGTCATTATAAATACAAAAATTAATTCTTGGATTGTGTTTGTTTAATTTTTTCAAGATATGCTTCACTTGCTCCCTTGCCCTTGGGAATGCTCAAAGAAATCCAATGATCTTGTTGTATGATTTTTCCTAAATAAACAATTTGGCCCACATGATATGGATAGTGGGCTAGTTGCCTCAGAATAGCATCATAAACAAATAAAGGCTCAGTTCTTATGGTTACTGTTTTCTCTAAATCCGCTTCAGTTAAGGATTCTAGTGTATTTAATAAACATTTCCATCCATCTTCCCAAAAGCTCAAAAGGTCGGCTTTACTACATTCCATTGCTTCGAATTCTGCATCTCTTTTTCGCCAATGTTTTTCACCGTCTTCCGTTAAGAAATTGGTCCATCTACTCATCATATTGCCATACATATGCTGAATGATAATAGCGATACTATTAGCATCTGTTGATGGTTGATAAAAAAAATCAGCTTCTTTAAGTTGTTCAAAAGTTTTATCACCTAATTCCTTATAGTAAGTAAATCGCTTGATAGCATCTTTAAGAAAATTCATAAAATTGAAATTTGTTTTATATGCTAATCAGTTATTCATTCAATTTAGAATCTTACTTAGTAGCTATTTTTTCGCAGTGATGTATTCAATTTAAAATCCTGCCACTGAATCATCTCCACGTTTATCTGCAGCAGCTTCTCTTCTTTTGTTTGGTAATAATCGAATGCCTTCAGTTCTTCCAATACCTCCTCGAGAAGTAACTTTATAGCCCATCTTAATTAGTTGTTCTTTGGTTGATGCATCAAAATCATTTTCTACAATTACCTCATCACATATTAAAATCAATCACATTAATCAATGCCTGATATACAGAAGTTGGAATGGTTGTTCCGCCAGGTGTACCAATGGTGATATAAGGTTTTTTGTCTTTTAATACCAATGTGGGAGTCATAGAACTCAACATTCTTTTGCCAGGTTGAATAGAATTGGCTTCTCCGCCAATAGCACCATACATATTGGGTACACCGGGTTTTACACTAAAATCATCCATTTCATTATTCAACATAAAACCAGCGCCACCCACTACTGTTCTGTTTCCATAACTATTATTCAATGTGGTAGTTACTGAAACCATATTACCCGCAGGATCTACAATACTTAAATGGGTGGTTTCTTCGCTTTCTTTTATGATACCAGCTTTTACTGTTGCGCTAACTCCAGCTTTATCAGGATTATAGTCACTCATTCTTTGTGTTAAATAGGCATCACTCATTAATGTTTTAACAGGCACTTTAAAAAAGTCGGGATCTCCCATAAATTCAGCCCTATCCGCATAAGCTCTTCTCTCAGCCTCAATCATTAACTGTACACTTTTAGTACTTTGAAAACCATATTTGCTCATCGGATATTTTTCTACCATTTTCATCATTTGGGCAATTAAAATGCCACCACTACTGGGAGGAGCAAAACTGATGATTTCATGGCCCCTGTAATTAAAACTAATTGGGTTGCGTAATTTGGCAGTGTAATTTTTTAAATCAGCTAAGCTGATGATTCCGCCACCTCTTTGCATTTCAGCAACAATTAATTCTGCAGTTTTTCCATCATAGAAACCACGAGCACCTTCTTTTTGAATAAGGGTTAGGGTAGCAGCCAATTCTTTTTGAACCAATGTATCACCCACTTTCCATTTTGTAGCTCTTACTAGGGCGGTAGGTTGTGTACTATTTTTAGTAATAGATTCTCTTACGCTATTTAAACTTCCCGCTTCTTTTTCGGTAAGAACATATCCTTTGGAAGCGATATCAATAGCGGGTTGAATTAAATTTTCAAATGATAATTTTGCATAAGGCATGGTAGCAAATAGCCCTGCAACGGTTCCAGGTATTCCAGAAGCCAAATGACCTGCTAATGATAAATTCATTTGAGGGTTACCATTTTTATCTAGATACATATCTCTATTGGCTTTTTCAGGGGCGGCTTCCCTATAATCTATACCAATCAAATCTCCATTTACTTTTCTACCCAATAAAAATCCCCCACCACCAATATTTCCTGCATTAGGATAAACAACTGCGAGTACTAATTGAGTAGCAATAGCTGCATCAAAAGCATTGCCTCCTTTTTTCATTACTACTGCACCTACCATACTAGCTAAAGGATGCGCACTACTAACCGCAGCTTGCTTAAATTCTCCTCTTTTTTGAACAGTATATTGATATGGGTTTACTTCTTTGTCTACTCCTATAATGGAAAAACCATTTTGGGCTTCTACAATAGAAAATGCTAAAATACAGCAGATGGTTATACGTAGTTTTCTCATGAGGTTAAATTACAACTTTTTGCGTTATCCGTTCATCCAATTTTATTAAACATATTGTTCCAAATTGATCAATGT
>VIKJ01000059.1 GCA_008080615.1 Chitinophagaceae bacterium
CGTGATCATATGGATTGTATTCATTCATGCGCTTAACGCCTCCATTATCAATACCTACAACAATACATTCTTTACCCAACTTCGCTTGAAGCGTATCTAAACATTCATCTACACCCCATTCTGCAGCGTAAGCCGTTTTTTCATTAAATAAATTTTGGCCATCCTGCATATACAATACGGGATAGGCCCTTCCTACTGACGCATAATTTTTGGGCAGATATACCCAAACTCTTCTTGTGCGATTGAGTTGTGGAATATAAAAAGCAGTATCTAATATTCTTACTTGCGGGCTGGCAGAATAGGTTTTGGGGCGATCTGGATAATTATCTTTCCAGCCCGCAATGGTATATTCATTAGACATATCGCCATTTACTTCGATCATCCTATCTGATATATCCCTTCCATCTGCTGCGCATTCAAATTTATTTTCACCCCGGGTAAATTTAAAAGCATAATTGCCTGCTGCTATATCTTTTAATACAATACTTTTTCGGGTTCCACCAAATGGTTTTAGTTTATAATTTTCATCTTGTGGATTCCAATTATTAAAATTACCCGATAAGTATATGGCTTCATTTTCTTTGGTTGCTACACTGGTTACAACTAATCGAACCGTGAATTGGGCTTTTGTTAAGATAGACAGGAATAGCAACAGAAAAAAGATGGAGTGTTTCATTGAATAAAAATACAAATAAAAAAAAATGTCGTTCCGAATTATTCGAAACGACATTGTTAATATTATTAAAAAGCATTAATCCAATAATTCTACATCCTTTGGATACTTGGCTTTATTAAAAACGAATAGATTGTCGGCAAGTTTAGCAGCTAAATTGATGCTCATTACTTTTAACTCAGTGATATTATTGCTTTTATCTAAAATGCGAGCTTTTGAAAGCATATTTTTCGCTTTATCGAAAAACAAATTTACTTTTTGAAAATTCTTACGATTGTCTAAAGGCTTCAATTCAATTTCATAAAATGCTCCGGGAGAAGGGAGTAATTTATAAGAAAAATCCTTTTCATAAGAACCTGCCAATAATTTTTGAGGACTTAAAGTTTGGCTGCTTTCTTCTACAACCGACTTGGTAATGGTTTTATTGCCATCAAAATTATACACACTTTTACCATCGCAGATAATCTCTGTTTTCCCTTGTTTTAATAGGTATTTTTCACCTCTCATAGAGAGTGCAAGCGCTTTACTACCAGCTGCACGTCCTTTACTTGTAAAAGAATTAAGGTTGCACAATACCTTTTGAGCTTTTAACTTTTGACCCAAAAGCATCAAACACTTTTTTGGCTGCCGGATCATTTTGAGCACTGGAAAGAAAAGAACAAGAAAGCAATAAGAAAATAAGAATATAGAGTTGTCGCATTATTAAAATTTACGGTGCAAATATATGCTATACCAGTATTTAGACTAGCGAAGAGCTAAATAGTTTAACATTTATCGGTTTATAGGGCATATTGTCGGTGAAATACTAGCCCAAAGTGGCTAAGAATTCCTGTAATTCCATATCGGTTTTAAATAATACCTCTCTGGCCTTACTACCCTGATTAGGACCAACCACCCCAGCAGCTTCTAGCTGATCCATCAATCTTCCGGCCCTGTTATATCCCAATTTCATTCTGCGTTGAATTAAGGATGTAGAGCCCATTTGACTGGTAACAATTAGTCTAGCTGCATCTTCGAACAATGGGTCTCGGTCATTGGCATCAAAATCCCTTCCTTCCAAATCTTTTTCATCTACATATTCAGGCAATAAGAAGGCATGCGGATAGCCTCGTTGATCTCCAATAAATTCGCAAACTCCTTCTACTTCGGGTGTATCAACAAAAGCACATTGTAAACGGGTAATTTCTCCATTATAGCTTACAAGCATATCTCCTTTTCCTATCAATTGCTCTGCACCTCCTGCATCTAAAATGGTTCTACTATCTATTTTACTAGACACTTTAAACGCAATTCTTGCAGGGAAATTGGCCTTGATAGTTCCTGTAATAATATTTACCGATGGCCTTTGTGTTGCAATAATTAAATGTATACCAATTGCTCTTGCCAACTGTGCTAAACGTGCTATCGGCATTTCTACTTCCTTGCCTGCAGTCATAATTAAATCGGCAAACTCATCTACTACCAATACAATGAACGGCAAGTATTGGTGCCCTTTTTCTGGATTGAGTTTTCTTGCAGTGAATTTATCATTGTACTCTCGGATATTTCTACAACCTGCTTCTTTTAATAAATCGTAGCGATTATCCATTTCAATACACAATGCATTTAACGTGTGTACTACTTTTTTGGTATCGGTAATAATGGACTCTTCTTCTCCAGGTAATTTTGCCAAGAAGTGTTTTTCAATAACCCGATACAAACTCAACTCTACTTTTTTGGGATCAACCAACACGAACTTCAATTGTGATGGATGCTTTTTATACAACAAGGAAACCAATATGGCATTTAAACCAACAGATTTACCCTGACCAGTTGCACCTGCCATTAACAAGTGTGGCATGGCGGCCAAATCAACAATAAAATTATCGTTGTCAATTTTTTTACCAATCGCAATGGGCAATGAAAATTTACTATTCTGAAATTTTTCGCTGGCGAGTAATGTTTTCATACTCACCACCGTTTTGCGCACATTGGGAACTTCAATACCTATAGTACCCTTCCCTGGGATGGGTGCAATGATCCGAATGCCGAGCGCAGCGAGGCTGAGGGCAATATCATCTTCCAAATTTTTTATCCTACTGATTCTAACGCCTGGCGCGGGAACTATTTCATATAAGGTAACAGTAGGCCCTACTGTTGCAGCAATTCGCTGAATAGCGATATCATAATTTTTTAACGTGGCAATGATTTGATTTTTGTTGGTTTCTAACTCCTGCGGATCATGTACAATTTTTTCACTGCCATGTGTTTCTAATAATTCTAATCCTGGATACTTATAATCTTTTAAATCGAGGGTGACATCATATTTAGATGCAAGACTTCCGATAGTTGCAGCAATAGCAGCTTCCTCTTCCAATGTAACTTCGGGAACTTCTTTAATCTCCAATTCTAAATTTGGCCCTGACCCCGGAGGCATGTGAGCAGTAATATTTTTTACAACCGGTTTTATTGGAGTTGGCAAGATCACTTCTTCGTCAATAGTGTCTTCTGCTTCCTCCTCTTCTATTTCTTCTTCTAACGCTTCTTCCACTTCTTCTTCATCTACTGCTAGTTCTTCTTTTTCTACAATATCAAATTCGTTTAAAGGATTGTCATTGTTGTTTGGTAAAATAACAGACACCAATGAGCCTTCATTTTTTAATTTGTTATTGCTGAGTGGTAAATCATCTTCCGAACCAGTTGATTCCTCTTCATCATCTGGCAAAGCAATGGATTCTTCCTCCTCAGGATCATGAGCTAAATTTTTGCTCAATTCCATATCCTTTTTGTCGAAAAAATCAAATTTCCAATTGGGTAAATGAAAACTTGGATTAAAGCGCCAAATAAAATAACTGAAAAATGAAAGTCCTATAATAGCTCCAGTTCCAATTTTACCAATCCATTTAATACCCCACTCACTCACCAATTCTCCAACTGCCCCACCCCAAGAAAATTCGGCACCTTTTGTTGCAAAGGCAAAGCTGGTACTAAACACAAGCAGTCCTATCAATACATATTTTACATTACGGAGGAGCTTAAAGATTTTCTTGCCAAAGAGTAAATTAATCCCTAACACAAAAAAGAAAGTACAAAACAAATAAGAAGCCAAGCCAAAACCATTGTTCCAAATATTATGCGCAGCATAAGCACCCAATACACCCAATAAGTTATTCACCCGTACATCATCTGTTGCAAAAATACTGATCCCAAATTGTTGAACCTTATCCTGATCTTCTTGCCAAGTAAATAAATAGGAGGTGAATGCTACAAATAAAAACAAGGTGAATAGTATACTAACAGAGCCAGCAATTTTTTCGGTACGCTCATCCTTAACCACTTCGGTTACGGTTACTTCTGCTTCTTTATCGGCAGTAAGTGATTCTGGGTCGGGTGGCGGTGGCGTTTTCTTTTTTAAGCTATTTGCCATGAAAACAAATATAAGCTTTGCCTTATGTAGAAATAGCGGATTGAGATCAATGTGCAAAACTGCTTAAAACAAAAACAGTTTTCCACTTATGGTTTGTAACCTTTGATATTAAAAGCCAATATGAACCAACCCAACACGAATAAAACGCCTCCAATTGGGGTGATTGCGCCAATCCAATTAAATTGATCATAGCCAGCAATGCCTAATAAGATCATGGTATACAATGAACCTGAAAAAATGAACACCCCTGCGATAAATAACCTCCCTGCAGTAAGAATCCCTTTAACAGGATATTCTTTATATAAGATTCCCGATAATGCTAATGCAAACACATGATAAAATTGATACCTAACAGCTGTTTCATAAGTATTGAGCATTTGAGGGGTTGCATATGCTTTTAGCCCATGTGCCCCAAAAGCGCCAATTAATACAGCCAAGGCGCCCATGATTGCGGCAGTGATTAACAATCCTTTATGCATAGCTATTGATAATTTTTTTAAAGGCTTTTAGTTGAATGGTATTGCCTTGAAGATGATGTGTACTCTGCGAATAAAAAGCCCGTCTTTCTGCTAATTTATTTTCTAAAAAATGATATAACTGCATATCATTTAAATGGGCAATCAATGGCCGATGGCTTTTTTCTGGAAGAAGCCTAGAAACCAAGGTATCCAAGGGCTCATCTATCCAAATAGTGGTTCCTTGCTGATTCATCCAGTTCATATTGTCGTGAAAACAGGGAGTACCTCCGCCTGTTGCCAAAACAAAAGCCTTTTTTTCTCCAAACCACCTGAGCAATTTTGCTTCAGACTTTCTAAAATAAGGTTCCCCGTTTTCTTCAAAAATTTCAGCAATAGTTTTCTCTTCTTCTGCCTCAATAATAAAATCTAAATCGTAACCCCCTGTTTTGCAAAGCTTGGTCAACTCTTGTTTCCAATAAGATTTGCCACTACCCATCATGCCAATCAGGAATATTTTCAACATCAACTTTTTAAAACTGATTGAAATTATTTAAACGCATTTAACCCTGTAACATCCATTCCTGTTATTAGCAAATGAATATCGTGTGTACCTTCATAAGTAATTACACTCTCTAAATTCATCATATGGCGCATAATGCTGTATTCACCTGTAATTCCCATGCCTCCCAACATTTGCCTAGCATCCCTCGCTATATTGGTTGCTATTTCGCAACTATTTCTTTTAGCCATACTTACTTGTTGAGGAGTAGCTTTTCCTTCATTCATCAATACGCCAATTCTCCAAACCAATAACTGTGCCTTAGAAATTTCGGTAATCATTTCGGCCAACTTTTTTTGTTGAAGCTGAAAGCCACCAATTGGGCGATCGAATTGGATTCTTTCTTTACTATATCTTAAAGCTGTATCGTAACAATCCATGGCAGCGCCCAATGCACCCCAAGCAATTCCATATCTAGCTTTCGTTAAACATCCTAAAGGGCCTTTTAATCCTTTTACATTGGGTAAAATATTTTCTTTTGGCACTTTTACATTATCAAAAACCAACTCACCTGTGGCACTTGCTCTTAAACTCCATTTTCCATGTGTTGTAGGTGTAGAAAAACCTTCCATTCCTCTTTCTACAATAATTCCCTGAATTTCGCCTGCTTCATTTTTTGCCCAAACCACTGCAATCTGTGCAAATGGAGCATTACTGATCCACATTTTAGCTCCATTTAAAATCACATGATCGCCCGCATCTTTAAAATGAGTGAGCATACCAGAAGGATTAGATCCATGGTCGGGCTCTGTTAACCCAAAGCAACCCAACCACTCGCCAGAAGCCAATTTGGGAAGGTATTTATTTCGTTGTGCTTCATTTCCATAAGCATATATAGGATGCATTACCAAACTACCTTGAACGCTAGCAGTGCTTCTTACGCCACTATCTCCACGCTCTAATTCTTGCATCATTAAACCATAACTAATATAGTCTAACCCACCCCCACCATACTGAACGGGAACTGTTGGGCCAAAGCATCCTAAATCGCCCATTTGTTGAACTATCTGTTTAGGAAATTCGGCACGTTGAGCGTAGTCTTCTATGATTGGAGAAATTTCTTTCTTTACATAAGAACGAACTGTTTCCCTAATAAGCTTATGCTCTTCGGTTAACAGTTCGTCTATCAATAAATAATCTGGCGATTGGAATAAATCAGTTCTGACAGCCATCGAATATATTTTTGGTTTATAGCTTGTAAAATTACAGCTAACGGCTTTACCAAAAATGGATTGTTTATGGTTTATCTTTTTTTATTCCCGCTTTGCTCAATTTCTCTGTTCATCTCTTCCTCATCCACTGGGCGCTCTGTAAGGTCTCCCATTAAATGACGAGAAAAATAATCACTCATTTTCCAAAAGAAATACTCGGTCATATCTCCAAAACCATGACGTTGTGTAGGCAAATACATTAGTTCAAAACGTTTATTGGCTTTAATTAAGGCATTTACCACACGCATGGTATTAGCAGGATGTACGTTATTGTCTATTTCTCCATGAGATAACATCAGCCTACCTTTTAGGTTTTTGGCCAATTCTGGGTTTTTCTCAATATTGTATACAAAACTGGTATCTCCTTTTTCATTGATAATCTCTTTTACCCCATGATGCTTTTCACTCCACCATCTATTGTAAATAGAATTATCATGATTACCAGCAGAGGAAACGGCCACTTTAAAGAAATCTGGGTACACCAACATGGCAGCCGTACTCATAAATCCACCACCTGAATGTCCATGAATACCCACTTTGTTTATATCTAAGAAAGGATGCCTATCTGCTAATTGCTCAGCAACAGCTTTTTTATCGGCCAATCCATAATCACGTAAATTACCATACCCATAATTGTGGTACCATTTGCTACGGCTTGGATGCCCTCCGCGATTACCCAATGTAATCACTACCATACCCAACTGCGCTAAACGATCTGTTCTATCCATTCCTCGGCTAAATGCCTTATTAACAGCTTCTGTTTGTGGGCCTGGATATACATATTCTACAATGGGGTATTTTTTAGTACTATCAAAATCGAATGGTTTATACATTACACCATAAATATCCGTGATTCCATCATCCGCTTTGGCTTTGAAGGGTTGAGGAAATTTATAGCCTGCCGCAAACAAACTACTTAAATCGGCCATTTCTAAATCCATGATTTTTCTTCCATCAGCTGCAAATAAAACTGATTTTGGAATGGTATTAACTCTTGAAAAATTATTAACTAGATATTTTTTATTATCATCCATGCTGGCATTATGATCAAAATCACCTGCATTCAATAATTTAAGACCAGTACCATCAAAATTTACTCTGTAAGCATGCAAATAGTAAGGATCTTCATTGGCTTCTTTTCCATTAGCAGAGAAATACAATACGCGTGCTTTTTCATCAATTCCTAAAATGTCTTCACAATGCCATGGGCCAGTAGTGATTTGATTTTTCAACTTACCATTTTCATCATACAGATAAAAATGACCCCAACCATCATCTTCACTCCATTGAATCAATTCTTTGCCTCCATTCACTAATCCTAATCTGCGAATTTCTACATAGGTATTTAAACGCTCTTCTATTAATGTTTTAGCTGTTGCTGTTTTCACATCTACAAATCCAACATCAATGTGTTTTAAATCTCTACTAGTTCTGCTGAAATAAAATTTATCTTCTGTACCTAACCAAATCATTGGCCTAATATCATCATCGCGATTGCTCATTTTACCTGGATCACTCCATACATTAACATCTTGATCTTTAAATACACCGGTTGGTATTTCTCTACTGGTTTTAGAAGCGGCATCAAAGAGTAGTAAATGATCAATTGGCGCTTCTTTATCACCTGGCATTTGGTATTTATAGGTTTCCAATGTGGGGCGCGGATCTGCAATACTATTGATTACCCATAAGTCTTTCACACTCCTGTTATCCGTTCTGCTTAATACAAAGTTTTTTGAATCTGGAGACCATAATGCGAATACCGACTTGCGCTTTTTCTTATTTTTTTCCTTATCTACATTAGACTCTCCAAATCCATCTCCATGATAGCTATAATAATCTACTCCATCTTTGGTGATGGCATTTTCTACAATTGAACTATCATCTTCATTCCTTGCGTTTGGTTTTTTTAAAATCTGTTAGCTCTACCAAATCCCCATTTTGTAAATTGTATTCAAAATAGAATATCTTCTTTTCTTTTATTGGAGGGGTTCCTTTTTTTGCAGTGCTATCTTTCTTTTCAATCTCCTTGGTGCTTTTTACTTCAAATTGCAACCAATTCTCATCCCTTACCAATTTCATGCTATCTATGTTGAGATGCTGGGCATCCATTGCATCATCAGTAATTCGAGTAAGCTTAGCTGCCAATGCAGTTTGATCAAACATCAATTTTTTCTCGCCTTTTAATGCATCTACTATATACCACTTTTTCCCTTCTGTAGTTTCATACATATACCAGAAACGATCAGATTTTTTAAACCAATGCGGGTCTACACCTAAGCTAAATACCATTTTCTCAATTTTTTTAGGAGAAAAACGGGCAGCCAAAGCATAATTGGCCTTGGTAACAGGTACTGGCTGCATATTAGTTTGTGCGTACATAGTGGTACTAAACAATACAAGCATCAGAATTTTTACAAATCGCATAATTGGTGGTTTTGGTAAAATGAAAATAGAACATTCCGTTAATGTGGCTTCACCTTTTATCAAAAAAAACGGTGAACCTTGTCATTGAATCGGGATATTGGTACATTTAATGAAAAAAGATATGCATAAGCCAATCATTATTTTCTTATTCTGCTGCCTTTTTTTACATACGAATGCGCAGAAAAAAAAAGAAAAAGAACCAGCCATGAATATCAGGCAATACTTTTTTGTGCTATTAACCAAGGGGCCTAATCGCAATCAAGATTCTGCAACAGCATCTGTAATCATGAAAGGACACTTAGGTAATATGCAAAAAATGTATGAAGAGGGAAAACTAAAAGTGGCAGGCCCTTTTGACGGAGATGAAGATTGGCAAGGTATTTTTATATTTGATTGCAATAACCAAACTGAAGTAGAAGCATTATTAAAAACAGATCCCGCTATAAAAGCAGGCAGATTAAATTATACCATTAAAGCATGGTATACGGAACCTTCGGGTAACTTTAAACCTGGCAAACCAATAAAAAAATAATTATGGAGTTTAAAACAGTTATTGATTTCGCTATCGAATTAGACAATCAAGATCCAATAAAGCACTATAAAACTCAATTTCATTTTCCACAACATCAAGGAAAAGATGCTATTTATTTTTGTGGTAATTCATTGGGTCTTCAACCTAAAAATACTGAAGACGCATTTATTACTGAACTAAGAACTTGGAAGGAGCTTGCAGTGGGGGGTTATTTTAATGGGAAAAATCCATGGCTATATTATCAGGATTATACTAAAAAAACCTTGGCGGCCATTGTGGGTGCAAAAGAAGATGAGGTTACTGTAATGAATGCACTAACAGTGAATCTACATTTATTGATGTTGAGTTTTTATAAGCCTACAAAAAAACGCTTCAAAATAATGATGGAAGCTGGGGCATTCCCTTCCGATCAATATGCAGTAGAAACATTGGTGAAACATTTTGGATTTGATCCCAATGAAGCCATCATTGAAATAAGCCCAAAACAAGGAGAAAAAATTTTACACACCAATGATATTTTAGCAGCAATTGATTCGGCTGGCGATACTTTAGCAATGGTAATGTTTGGAGGGATTAATTATTATACTGGTCAGTTTTTTAAGATTGAAACCATTACCCAAAAAGCACATGAAATGGGGGCCATTGCTGCTTTTGATTTAGCACATGTTGTAGGAAATATTCCTTTACAATTACACGATTGGAAAGTGGATTTTGCAGTATGGTGTAGCTATAAATACCTCAACGCTGGTCCGGGTGCTGTAGGCGGTGTATTTGTACATCAAACACATGCTAACAATATTGATACACCTCGTTTGGCTGGATGGTGGGGCAATGATGAGAAAGAAAGATTTAAAATGGAAAAAGGGTTTATTGCAAAAGCCAATGCTAGTGGTTGGAATATAAGTACCGCTCAGGTTTTTAATACTGTTGCTTTAAAAGCATCATTAGAAATATTTGAGCAAGTGGGCATAGAAGCGTTGCGCATTAAGAGTATTCAATTAACTGCCTACTTATCTTTTTTATTATCCCAATTAAGCAATATTTCATTTGAAATAATCACTCCTGAAAATCCTGAAGAACGAGGAGCTCAATTGTCTTTGTATTTTCATGAAAATGGGAAAGCCATTCACCATAAATTAATTGAAAACGGCATAGTGGTAGACTATCGAGAACCAGGAGTTATCAGGGTTGCTCCCGCCCCACTCTATTGCAGTTATTTAGATGTGTTTCGTTTTTATGAGGTATTAAAAAACAATTTTTAATATGGTACACAACAACAGCTATTTAGCATTAGGAGACTCTTATACCATCGGAGAATCTGTTCCTTTATATGATAGTTTCCCTTATCAAGCAGTTCAATTACTTAGGAAGGCTAAGCATCATTTTCATGCTCCAGAAATAATTGCAAAAACTGGCTGGACTAGTTCGGAATTGGCCGACCATTTATTACATACTCAACTAAATGAACAGTATGATTATGTGAGCTTGTTAATTGGTGTGAACAATCAATACCGAGGATTATTGGTAACTGATTTTGAAAATGATGTTGATTTTTTATTAAAAAAAGCTATTCATCTTGCTCAAAATAAAACAAAGCATGTATTGATGCTATCTATACCCGACTGGGGTTTTACTCCTTTTGCAAAAGAGAGAGATCAGTTGGTAATTAGTAAAGAGATTGATAATTACAATGCTATTTGCGCTAACGCAGCAAAAAAAGCCGGAGTTCATTTTATTAATATAACAGACGAAACAAGGGCCGAGAAAAATAATTTAAAAGCATTGGCAAACGATCAGCTCCATTATTCTGGCCTCACCCATTTAAGGTGGGCCGAGAAAATGGTTGCAATTATTTTAGAAAACAGTAAATAAAATTATTGATTCTCTGCTTTTTTGGCTTCAGCTTTCATTTTTTCATTTGCGGTAATCACAAACTGAACCCTTCTGTTAATAGATCTGTTTTCTTCGCTGCTATTACTTACTTTAGGTTGAGTTTCTCCGTACCATTTTGTACTAATTCTAGATGCTGCAACGCCTTCATTTTTTAAAGCCGTACTAACAGCCAACGCTCTGCGTTGAGACAATGATTCGTTGTATGCAGATGAGCCAATATCATCTGTATGGCCTTCGATTAAAATATCGGTATCTGGATATTCAATAAATATTTTTTTGAACTTATCAATAGCTAACTGTGCATTAGATGTTATACTGTACTTATTATTATCGAAAAATATACCCACTTTAGATCCATCAGGATTGGTTTCATCAAATGTTACATCAATACCTTCTCCTACTCTTTTCACATTGGCACCAGGAATTTCTGCTTTAATAGCTTCTGCCTGATTATCCATTTTTTTTCCAATTACTCCTCCTGCTACTCCACCAATAGCTGCTCCTAGAATAGCCCCTAGCGCTGTATTATTTTTATTGCCAACATTATTACCGATGATACCTCCAAGCAATGCACCGCCAGTTGCTCCAACTGCGATTCCTTTTTTTTGATTACTTGTATTTTTAATTGTGCTGCAACTTGTAATTACCAAAATCACCAAAAGTGAAAATATGGACAAGTTTATTGATATTTTTTTCATAATAGCAAACATCAATAAAATAGACTGCAAAACTGTTATGACAACTTATCAAAGAGTTACATATTTCACAGATGCGTAAATATGAATTCTGCTTAATCTAATTTTTAGTAAGATATGTTTTCATTTCGGCCTGGTATTGTTCGGCAACAATCGCGGCCTGAACGGCAAAGTCTTCCTCACCACCTG
>VIKJ01000060.1:0-6667 GCA_008080615.1 Chitinophagaceae bacterium
TTATCCGATCTGTTGCAGCTTATGATGTGAGCTGTTTAATGGAATACAAGGGAATGAGTTTAGAAGAAGCGATGAATAAAGTTGTAAAAGAAAAATTGGTTGCAATTCAAGGAGAAGGGGGAATGATTGGAGTAGATGCAAAGGGAAATGCTGCCCTTATTTTTAATAGTGCTGGTATGTATCGTGGAGTACGAAACAATAAAGGCTTAAATTCGGTAGCTATTTATAGCTAGTTGTCATGAAAAAGTATGCTGTTATTACTGCTGGTGGTTCTGGTTTACGGATGGGTAGTCATTTGCCCAAACAGTTTATGGGCATAAATGGCAAGCAAGTGCTTTGGTACACATTCAAGACATTTCTTACTGCTTATCCCGATATGAACTTTATATTGGTACTACCAGAAAACTATTTGAACGAGGGGGAGTCGCTTGTAAAAAGCTTAGATATTGCCAATCAAACCATATTGGTTCAAGGTGGCAATACACGATTTCATTCTGTTCAAAATGGATTGGCAAAAATTACTACTTCTTCCATTGTATTTGTTCATGATGGAGTTCGTTGTTTGGTTTCCCCTGCATTAATAAAAAACTGCTATGAACAAGCCATTGAATTGGGTTCGGCTATTCCTGCAGTTGCTTCTGCTGATAGTGTTCGTATAGAAGAACATGGGCAAAATAAGCCCATCAACAGAAATATGGTTCGCATAGTACAAACACCTCAAACCTTTAAAAGTGAATTAATCTTGCCGGCATTTCAACAAGCTTATCAAGAAATATTTACCGACGAAGCAACTGTGGTAGAATCTTTTGGGCATCCAGTTTTTTTAATTGAAGGTGAATATCAAAATATTAAAATTACCCGACCTGTAGATTTACTTTTAGCAGAAACCATTTTAAAAGAACGCGAATTACTTTAATAGATTTAGTGGGAAAGGAAGATGGTTATAATGGTATACAAAATAGGTTTCTTTGATTGTCCCAAATTGTTGGTAAAAATATTGTACCCCCGGTATAGAAGACCCTTCAAAGTCTAGCCAAACCTGCTCTTCGGAAAATTCTTGAATAATTTGATCGAATAAATAATGGTTGGCTGCTGTTGCCCTTCCTGCTGGCGTAGTGGTATTCATGATATTGTATATCCTTTTATTGTCTCTTAACAATAATGCGGTACTCATGATTTCTTTTTCTTCATTTAGGATGCTTCTAGTAAAGCATTGCTGGCTAAAACTAGCAGCTTGCTCACAATAGTTAAAGAAGTTGCCAAATTCAAATTCGGTTACTTGCTTTAATTGATGCCTATGAAATTGCTTATATAAGTCAATTGTTTTTTTGATTGGAGTATCCTTGTAGTATACTAAATTAGTACGTGCAGCTTTTCTTATATGTTGTTGAAGTTCGTTTGAATAGCCTTTGTAAATTTCAGGGTAAGGTTGGTTTAAATGGAGCAAGAAATTTGGCTTTGGTTCTGCATGTATAAAACGGGTGATCTCTGTGTTTTGATGATTAAATAGGAGAGAGCCGTAAGGATGTTTTTTTATTAGTTGAATGAGTATATTTTGTTGAGTTTGCTCATTAATTGTTCCAATAAATCCCAACTGCTGTATAAATGGTGGGGTATACCAATAAGGTATGTTTAACTTTCTTTTATAGGGTAAAGCTATTACGGCCTCATAATCATTTACAACATAGCCAGCCCAAATTGGGCAAATTGCATTAAGGTAGTTGTATGTATTATAAATTAATCCGTTGGTAGAAACTTCTATGCAATGATCCCATTTAGTTTGATCAATTTTATTTCCTGCAATGAGCTCGATTTGATCATTCATATCAACTTATTTTCCTTCACCCGATAATATAATCTTTAAGGTAAGCAACATGATCTTAAAATCGAGTAATAAAGAGGCTTGTTTTATATATAGGAGGTCGAATTGCATTCTTTCAATCATTTCTTCAACAGAAGATGCATAACCGAACCTTATCATACCCCAAGAAGTAAGGCCTGGTTTTACTTTAAGTAGTTCTCTATACTGGGGAGCCTGTATTATTAGTTGATCTATGTAGTTTTTTCTTTCTGGTCTGGGCCCCACTAAACTCATATCACCTATTAAGATATTCCACAGTTGAGGTAATTCATCTAGTCTCCATTTACGCATAGTTCTGCCCCAAGGAGTAATTCGTTTATCCTGAATGCTAGATAATGCTGGACCATCTTTTTCAGCATCAAAGTACATGCTTCGAAATTTATAAATCGTAAATGGTTGTTCATTATACCCAATTCGCTGCTGTAAATAAAAGATGTCACCTTTTGAACTCAGCATTGTTTTTATAGAAATCAATACTAAAACTGGGCTCAAAAAAATTAGTGCACAAATTGAAAAAAAAATATCCAAGAATCGTTTTATGTAAAGGGCCATTATTATACTACTTAAACTAAAATGCTAGTGCTACTAATTTTTTCTAAAATCTGATGTGCAACTTCCATCGCTAAAAAACCGTCAATTTCACTTACTGCTGTAGGCTTATTGTTTACAATAGCATCTACAAAAGATTCCAGCTCTAATTTGATGGCATTTAATGGTTCTATGGTAGGAGTAGCGATAGCAATGGTTTTTTTACCATTGGGTGTATCAATATCAAATGAAAATACGTCTTGATCTTCAGGCTGTTTTAGCTTGATGATTTCTGTCTTTTTTTCTAGAAAATCAACACCTATATACGCATCTTTTTGAAACAAGCGCATTTTTCTCATTTTCTTCATGCTAATTCTGCTACTTGTTAAATTAGCAACACATCCATTGTTGAATTCTATTCGAACGTTGGCAATATCAGGTGTTTCTGTCATTACTGCAACCCCACTAGCTACAATGCTTTTTACATCGCTCTTTACTAAACTTAAAATAATATCAATGTCATGAATCATTAAATCTAAAATCACACTTACTTCTGTTCCCCTAGGGTTAAATTGAGCCAATCGATGAACCTCAATAAACATTGGGTTTAAGTTTAGGTCTTTTACCGCCAAATACGCTGGATTAAATCTTTCTACATGACCTACTTGTACTTTTACATTGGCTTCTCTAACTAAATCCATTAAAGCACGACCTTCTTGAATTGTATTCGTAATTGGTTTTTCAACAAATACATGTTTGCCTTTTCTTATGGCCTGCATGCAAATGTCAAAATGTTGATTAGTTGGTGTAATTACATCAATTATATCGCAAGCATCCATTAGCTTCTCTTCATCCATATAACGCTTTAGGCCATATTTTTCTACAACTTCTTTAGCGTTATCATTATTTGGATCAAAAAAGCCTACCAATTTCACCCCTGCAATCTCTTTCCAGTTATTCAGGTGAAACTTGCCTAAATGCCCTACTCCAAAAACACCTACTTTAAGCATAATATTATTCATTAATTGGTAAAGATAATTAAATCATAGTGGCAGCTGCACGAATATTTATTAATCAAATAGCTCAAAATTATTAGTTCGGGTTAATTCTAGTTTATTCAATAAAGTTGCTTTACATGCAGCAGTATGAGGCAATTCGTATTTGCAATAAAACTGTAGGGTATGAATTTTACCTTGGTAAAAGGCGATGTTGCTTTGCGAAAGACCAACTTGTTCCAGTTTTTTAGCAGCGGCTAATGCTAATTTTAACCATTGCCACCCGATTACGATATAGCTCATCATTTCTAAAAATACTGTTGCATCTGCTAGGTATTTTTCAATATCACCAGCAGCAGCATAACCTGCCAATTGATTCATAACTTCTTGTACGCCCTTTATTTCGTCTTGAACCAATTTGGCAGAAGACGCTAGGGATTCAACAAGCATAGCTTGTTGAACGGATTCCATAATTACTGTGGAAAGCAATTGAAGCGCTTTTCCTTTTTCCATGGTTACTTTTCTGCCCAATAAATCGAGTGATTGTATACCAGTAGTGCCTTCGTATAAAGACATTATTTTTAAATCTCTGTAATGTTGTTGTACCGGAAAGTCTGTTGTAAATCCATATCCACCTAAGGTTTGAATGGCAAGGGCGGCAGATCTACTGCCTTGTTCAGATGGGTAGGTTTTTACAATAGGGGTTAATATTTCTAACAATAACCAATAAGCATGTTTTTCATCACCAGTAGCAGCATGTGTTAAATCGTATAGCCTGTTACATTCTATGCCTAATGATATAGACCCTTCTGCTATGGCTTTTTGTGTAAATAACATTCTCTGAACATCCGCATGATTGATAATTAAAGTAGGTGGCTTGGTAGGATCTTTTTCACTGGCTAGTCTTCCTTGTGGACGTTCTAAACAATATTGTAAAGAAGCCTGGTATGCGGCCATTGCTACAGATGCGGCGCATAATCCAACACTAATTCTTGCACCATTCATCATCTGAAACATATAAGTAAGCCCTTTATGTGGTTCACCTACAAGGTATCCGATACAATCATTGTTATCTCCAAAAGAAAGATGCGTTGTAGCATAACCTCTTTGTCCCATTTTTTGAAAATCACCTGCGCAATACACATCGTTATACATTAAATTACCATCGCTACCTATCCTGAATTTTGGTACAATGAAAAGGGAAATTCCTTTTGTTCCAGCAGGTGCTCCTTCAATTCTTGCGAGTGTTAAATGAATAAAATTAGAACAGGCTTCGTGTTGACCTCCCGATATAAAAATCTTTTGACCATTAATTTTATATGTGCCATTTTCAAATGGTTTTGCATTGGTGGTAATATCCGATAAAGAACTGCCTGCCTGTGGCTCTGTTAAAGCCATCGTGCCTTGCCATTCTCCAGAAAATATTTTTGGAACATAACTATCTATTTGTTCCTTTGTTCCAAAACTGGTAATAAGCCCTGCAGCACCAGCAGAAAGACCCAAATATCCCTCTACTCCATTATTGGCAGCTTGAAAAATATGGTGGGCTGTACCAAATATCATTTCGGGAATTTGCATTCCTCCATGTTCAAATGAAGCACTTGCACCAATCCAACCTTGTGCAGCAGCAGCAGGGATAATTTTTTTAAGACAGGGGTGTGTAATTACATTACCATTACCATCATATTTAGCAGGATGCTCGTCCATTTCTTTAAAATAGGGCGCCATTTCCTGGTCTGCCAATAGTTTGGCAGATTCTATCATCATCCAGGCTTGTTCTTCGTCTAAGTGGGCAAAGCGTTCATAAGAAAACAAGTCTTTCACTGGATGTACATCCATCAATAAAAATTGTAAAAACTGCATGTTGGTATAACGAGCCATTGAAACTGATTTTTAAAATTGAAAAATTATCTAGCGCTGCCTCCATCAATGGTTAAACAGATTCCATTAACATAAGCTGCTTCGTCTGATGCCAGGTATAAATAGCCGTATGCAATATCGTTTGGTTTACCCCAATGACCGGCCGGAATTAATGGTGTTAACTTTTGTTTTACTTCATCGGGAATAGCATTGGTCATTTGCGTTTCTATAAAACCAGGTGCAATACAATTTGCTGTAATTCCAAATCTGCCTAATTCTAATGCCCATACTTTGGTCATGCCAATAATGGCAGACTTAGTTGCAACATAATTGGTTTGGCCATAATTGCCTCTTAACCCAACATTTGAAGATGCAGAAATGATCCTGCCATAATTTTGCGCCTTCATATGATGTGCAACCGCTTGAGTACAATTAAATACACCTGTTAAATTCACAGAGATTACTTTCTCCCAATCATCTTCCTGCATTTTCAGCAAGGTTTTATCCTTGGTAATTCCTGCATTATTGATGAGGATATCAATGCGATTTTTTTTGCTGATAATTTCAGCCACAGCTAAATCAATAGCCACTTTATCGGTAACAGAAACTTTATTGAAGTACACATCTAATTGCTGATTTCTTAGCTCGGTAGCCAATTTTTCTCCCTCATCATTTTGATCCCAAATAAATACAGTTGCACCTTCTTTTGCAAATAAGGTTGCGGTTGCAGCGCCTATTCCTGCTGCACCTCCTGTGATAATGGCAATTTTATTTTTTAAACGCATTTGATTTATTTATACAATTAAACTAATTAATTCTGCTACGTAAGCTGGTTTATCTGATCCCTCTAGTTCAATGGTACATTGTAAAAATAATTTTACAGCACCATTGGCTTGTTCCTCAATATTGGTTAATTGAGCAATTAAGCGAATCTTACTATTTACGGGAACAGGGCTTATAAATCTGGCTTTATTAAAACCATAATTGAAAAATGATTGAACATTTTCTATTTTAATCAATTCATAAAAAAAATGGGAGGCCAATGACATGGTTAAATAACCATGTGCAATTGTTTTACCGCCAGGCAGTAAATTTTTTGCTTTTTCAGTATCAATATGCACCCATTGAAAATCTAAAGTTGCTGCTGCAAAATCATCAATCATTTTTTGAGTTACAACCAACCATTCGCTAGGTCCTGCTGTTTTTCCAATATGATTTTTTATGTCTTTTAGGCCTTTGATAACGATGCTATCGGTTTGAATGTTTTCGGCAATTGCTGTTTTGCTAGGTTGAGTATGATGTTGAACTGCTGATTCAATCAATTCCTCTTCCTTAATTTGAACAATGGCTTTGCCCAACACATCCCTATTCATCAAATCCCTGATAGCGGTGGGGGCTTCTTCTAAGGAATAAATTTTGTGAA
>VIKJ01000060.1:6720-15602 GCA_008080615.1 Chitinophagaceae bacterium
ATTTCTCCAGAAGCAAATCCTACAATTAAGTACCTGCCCTTCCATGCCATTGATCTTAATGCTGCTTCGGCCAATTGCCCTCCAATTGGATCAAATACTACGTCAACTCCTTTATCACCTACGATGGCTTTGATGGACGTTCTTAAATCTTCGGTTGAATAATTAATGCAATGATCTGCTCCCTTTTTTTTGCAAAGTGCTAATTTTTCTTCAGAAGAAGCTGCAGCAATTACGGTGGCTCCCATTAATTTGGCCAATTCCACAGCCGCAATGCCTACACCACCAGCAGCACCCAGCACCAACACGGTTTCTCCAGCTTGTAATTGACCCCTATCTTTTAAAGCATGATATGAAGTGCCAAATGTATATAGTGTAGAAGCAGCAGTTATAAAACGCATATTGGGCGGCATAGGAAAAACCCTAGATGCATCTACAATTACAGATTCTGCAAATCCACCCCATCCGCTTAAAGCCAACACGCGATCACCTGGTTTAATTTTTTTTACTTTAGCCCCAACTGCCGATATTATTCCTGCAACTTCACCACCTGGTGAAAAAGGCAAAGGAGGCTTAAATTGATATTTATTTTGAATGATGAGTGCATCAGGAAAATTTACACCACATGCAAAAACTTGAATAAGCACTTCTCTTTCTCCAGGAACTGGAGTAGGAATAGATGTTAAAACAAGGGTTTCAGGAAGACCGTGTGTATTACAAAGAATGGCGTTCATATGGGCTGTTTAATTAACCGGGTTGTCAATTTACAACCATTCGACCAAAACAACTCAAATTTTAACTAGCCATTATAAACCCACCATTCGTTTCAATCTTTTGATGGTTCCTTTCCAAAGACCTCCATCAATTTGGATTCTGCGGTCTGTTGTCCAAACAAGTGCCGAGATATGGGTTACATAGTACAATTTCCCGAAGCCTTTTTCCCTTAATTTAAGCGCTAGCCAACCATCTTCATTGGTTCTTGGGGGATGGTTAAACCCATCAACTGCTAGGCCCTGTTCTCTTCTGAATCCCGAATTAAATCCATAGGCATTCATGGCTTCATCTCTAAATAATTTATTGATCCATCTCATTATGTCGGCAAAATATTCATAAAAGAAATAAGTGAAACGGCCAGTTGAGCCAATGGGTATAAAAGAAAATCGGCCATATACAGCAGCAACATTTTCATAAGTGGCCAAGGGTTTTACCATCTGCTCAATCCAATCTTTAGGGTAAATGGTATCTGCATCAGCGTTTAAAATGTATTTACCCTTTGCCGCAGCTAGCCCTGCATTTCTAGCAACAGTTATTCCTTGCTGTAATTCTCTAATACAGGGAATACCTGCTGCAGTAACCAATTCTTCAGTTTTATCTTTAGAATTGTTATTTACTACAATTATTTCTACTGGCCATTGGGTAATATTATTACTAAGCGATAACAAGGTTTGTAGAATATTTTCTTCTTCATTGTAGGCAGGCATTACAATAGAAACAATAGGATCGGTTTTCTTTAGTTGTAGATATGCCTGCTTCACCAAACTAGCTGTAACCTGATCAAAGGGATTGGTTTTATATAATGCTTGAATATACGGCGGGATGGAGATTGGTCTCATTTGATTAAAATGATAGATGATTCGAAAAATATGAATAATAAAGTTAACACTATCAGTACAATAAGTGCTTAAATTACCAGAAATAATACTGTAAATTTGTAGAGTAATCTATCCAATACAAAACAATCCAAATATTTTGTATGTATAGGACTTTTCTATCAAAGAATTGTTTATATTTATTTTGATTAATTGCTTCAATATCTAATACTATGGGATTCACTAATTCAGACTTGATTAAAATTGTTGTGGTTGAAGATGAAATGACCATGCAATTGATTTTAAAAAAATACTTAAGTAATCTTTACGAAGTGGAAATCTTCAAAGACGGAGTAGATGCCATGGCTTTTTTACAGCAAGGCAATATCCCAGATTTAATTATTAGCGATTTGAATACTCCGGTAATGGGTGGTTGGAAAGTTCAGAAATGATCATTAAATGTTTGGAAGCGGGTGCTGATGATTATTTAGTAAAACCGTTCAATCCCAAAGAATTAGAAGCAAGACTTAGAGTTGTTCTTAGAAGAATCCGAAAATAAAAAATTCTATGGATGCCCCCCAATCAAAAGCAGCTGAAGTAATTGCACTCATTGGCTGCGATAAAAATGTTACAGAAATTATTCAAAATGCAGATTTAGATGGGAGAACAATCTTACAATTTTCCCATGCGCTCGATTTATTTACGAGCCTAGAAAAAACGCCTGCAAAATTGGTAGCCATTATTTCTCAAAGTGAAGTATTGGGGCCTGCTGGCATTGCACTATTAGAAATCATTAGGAATAAGAAAAATATTCAAGTTCCTTTCTTTTTAGTTAGTCAGCAGTTGAGTGAGAGCACGGCAAAGTTGGCTTTGAAATCGGGTATTTCAGATGTATTTAAATTGCCCATCAAAAAAGAAAATGTTTCCTTGCGTGTATCCTTGTTAATAGAAAAATGGGATGCCCTTAAGAATACCAGTAGGGTAGAAGATTTTCATAAGTACAAAACACCTTTTATCAAAAGGGTATTCGATATTTTCTTTGCTGGAACAGCCCTATTATTTTTATCTCCTTTTTTATTGATCATTTGTATTCTGCTAAAATTAGAATCAAAGGGTCCTATGTTTTATTATGCTTTAAGGGTAGGATCGGGGTATAGAACTTTTAAGTTTTATAAGTTTCGGTCTATGTTTGTTAATGCCGATCAGCGGTTGAAAGAATTGAAACACTTAAATCAGTACGCACCTGCAGCAGATCAATCTACTACTGAGGTTGAACAAGAAAATTATTTATGTGATGAATGTAAGGCAGCCGGAACAAAGTGCCAATTCCCTGTTTATTCAGACACTATTACTTGGTGCGAAAAACAATATGCAGACAACAAAAAATCCAAAGCGGGTTCAGCATTCTTCAAATTAAAAGACGATCCCCGAATTACCAAAGTGGGTAAATTTATTAGAAATACCAGTATTGATGAATTGCCTCAATTATGGAATGTGATTATTGGAGATATGAGCATTGTGGGCAATCGGCCGCTTCCATTGTACGAGGCTGAAAAGTTAACTACCGATAAGTATGCCATGCGATTCATGGCACCTGCTGGTATAACGGGTTTGTGGCAGGTAGAGAAAAGAGGAAAGGGAGAAATGTCGGAAGAAGAAAGATTGATGTTGGATAATAAGTACGCCGAGAACCATAGTTTTTTAAATGATATAAAACTCATTCTAAGAACCATTCCAGCATTATTTCAATCAGAAACGGTTTAAACTCTTACCCATTCATTTTTCTCAAAATCAAATTGCTTGATTACCCTAGCAGGATTTCCTACCGCTACGGAATAAGGAGGAATATTTTTGGTTACTACTGCGCCAGCAGCAATTACTGAATGTTTTCCAATGGTTACTCCTGCTGTAATTACCGAATTGGCGGCAATCCAACAGTCGTTTTCTATGATGATAGGGCTAGTGAGAATTTTTTGAGCATGTATTGGTAGGGTAACATCTCTATATTCATGATTGAGGGCGCTAGCTACAATATTTTGGGCAAAAATTACATCATTCCCAATTTGGATTGGGCCAATGATAACGTTTCCCATTCCAATTAGTGTATTAGATCCAATCTTTACATCTCCAACTCCATTATTGATGGTGCAAAAATCCTCAATGACCGAATTTTTACCCAGTTTAAATTGGTTAAATGGAAGTAAGTCCATCCTAGTTCTCCATCTTACAATTGAGCCAGCTGCCCGCTCGTGAATGAAGGGGTTTATAAAAATTTTCACCCATGTTCTGGGCCTGGCTTCATTGGTAGGAACTATTAACCAATGGATCCACTTTTTAAGTGTTGGGTTTTGTTTGATTTTATCTTTAAGTGACATGAAAAAAAATATTCAGATGATGAATAGTTTGGGGGAAAATACACATATCCATTCTATATTAAATTGTTATCTTTAATCTCCGTGAAAATCATTGCCTTATATAAAATTACCCCTTTTTTTGTATAAGAATGTATTTGTGAAGACAACTATAAAAAATAATATGGCCTTCAATAGTCTCTTTGCCCAAAATAAACAAGTATTTAAGCTTCAAGTGCTTAAAGGATTTTTGTTGATTTTATTGCTTACTGCAGGTAAAGTTGAGTTAAGGGCGCAGGAATCAATGCTCCCCGAATTGTCTTACCCTTATTTGGAGAAATTAATTTTTGCTGCCAAGCAAAATTACCCAAGAATGAAGGCAAATCAACATAGGGTTTCCATAGCGGAATTAAACCTCAGGCGAACCAAAATGTCTTGGTTAGATTTTTTTACGTTGTCTGCATTTTATAGCCCTAGTACTTCTGTTACTTTAACCAATGCAACTTTAACGGGTGTGCAGGTTGGGTTATTTATCAATTTTGCTCAAATTATTCAAAAGCCTACTGCTATCAAATTGGGTAAGGAAGAAGTTACTTTGGCCAGGTTGCAATATGACGAATATGCCCTAACTATAGAAGCTCAAGTAAAGGATCGCTATTTTAGGTATATACAACAGTTAACTACTTTAAGGATGAGGACACAAACGGCGCTTGATGCTGATCTTATTTTTAAACAAGTAAAATATAAGTTTGAAAGAGGGGAAGATACTTTCGAAAACTATAGCAAGGCAATGACACAGAATGCAGACATGAAACAAAGAGTGATTGATTCCGAAGGACAAATTCTGATTGCTAAAAGTAGTTTAGAAGAGTTGGTTGGGAAAAAGCTAGAAGAGATTAAGTAATGGAACTAAGTAAATTTTTAAAACTTCTTTACAAACGCAAATATTTGCTGGTAATCATTCCTATGATTACTGTCATCATAACTTATTTTCTTGTTCGAAAGCTTTCTGATACTTATAAATCTACTTCAAGGTTATCTACTGGAATTGTTGATCAATCTACACAAATACTTTCTAATTCAGATTTATCGTCTCAGGAATCTAAGATTGCGCAACAGTTTAGTAATTTGATAGAAGTATTTAGGTTAAAGCGAATTTTCGATCAAATTTCCTATCAATTAATTTTGCATGATTTAACCAGTAAAAAACCATATCGTACACCTAGTAAATTAATAAAGCAGATTGGCCCTAATGCAAGAGCGCATGCTATAGATGTGTTTAGTAATAGGCTAAAAACAAAAGAGCCTTTGTCTTTATTTGATGAAGATCAAAATGGATTAAATAAGTTATTGATTTCAATGGGGTATGACGAAAAAACGCTACAAAAAAAAATAATCATTTATCGGGTAAACAATAGTGATTTCATTGATATTGAATTTGAATCGGAAAACCCTGTACTCTCTGCTTTTGTAATCAATGCATTGTGTAAAGAGTTCTTAGATTATTATTCAACATATATAAAAACAAATCAAACAAGAGCAGTTAATTTTTTAGATACATTGATGAAGCAGAAGTATGATTCAATGAATGCTAAAATGCGAATCCTCAGAGATTACAAAATTAAAAATAGGGTGCTTAACCTCAATGAGCAAGCAAAAATTTTGTACAATCAGATTACAGATTTTGAAACAAAATTGCAAGTTGCTCAAAAAGATGTTGAGTCTTATAATGGCGCTATAGCAGGAATAGATAGCAAGTTTGATCCAAAAGATCGGATGTACCTAGAAAGTGTAGTTGTTGCTGTAAACCAGTCCATCATTGAAACCAGAGAGCAGTTAAGAACGGTTACAGCAGAATTGGTAAAAAGCAATTTTGACTCTAGGATAAAAGCAAAACAAGATTCAATCAAGGCCATTTTGGATGCCCAAGTACTTAAGTCTACCGATAAATTATTGGTAAGCCCTTATTCTAATAAGCAAACCCTTATTCAGCAAAGAATGGGATTGGAAGTTACTAGAGATCTTGCCAAAAACAGCATCAAATCTATCATTGAAGAAATTGAGATGCTCAATAAAAAATTCGATATTTTAGTGCCTCATGAGGCTTTGATTCAAAACTATGAGGGTGCTGTTGATGTTGCTGGTAAAGAGTACTTAGAAATACTTAATAAATTCAATAGAACCACTTTTGAAACAAGCCAGGGTATTTCATTAAGGCAAATTGAGTTGGCTATGCCAGGTCAGGCTCAACCTTCTAAGAAACTAATTTTAGTTGTATTAAGTGGAATTGTAAGTTTTGTCTTTTGTCTTTTTGCCTTGTTTGTTGTGTTTTATCTAGATGATTCAATTCAGGATTCTAATGATTTGGCAAATAAAACTGAATTTCCGGTTCTTTCATATTTGCCTTTCATCAATACTTCATTACTAGATTTATCTAATTTAACTAGAGGTGAAGAATCAAATAAAAATACTCACGCGTTTAAAAATTTAATACGATCTCTTCGTTTTGAAATTGAACGTTCAATGGGGCAGAAGAAAACATTGGTAGTAACAAGCTTAACTTCAGGTGAAGGGAAAACCTTATTGTCTTTAGGGTTGGCTTATGCTTTTTCGATGGTGAACAAAAGGGTATTATTAATTGATGGAAATTTTGATGAACCTACTATTACTCAAATAAGTGGGGCAAATTTTTTCTTAGAAGATTACTTAAAAAATAGAATTTCCGTTTCCGAGATTACCAGAGATGGGAAAGTGAGTATATTAGGAAATAGGGGTGGAGATACCTCTTTATTTGAATTTTGTGATGAAAGCATCGTAAAACCAAAGTTTTCTTATCTCCGAGATGTTTTTGATATTATTATCATAGAGGGGCCATCTTTAGATAGGTTAAATAAGTCTAGAGAGTGGATTGTTGTTTCCGATAAAGTACTTGGAATTTTTGCAGCAGGTGCTTCTATTAAACCAACAATGCTACCTCATCTAAAATACCTGAATACAATTGGGGATCAATTTGCAGGTTGGGCACTTAATAAAGTACAAATTAGTAGTATTGGGAAAATTCCTAAATAATCTTTAAAACGATTGTTATGAATATCAGTGAATTGACAAATATTATTTGGGGCATTTTCCAAGTGGTAATTGGCTATAATTTGGTATTGCCATTTCTTTTATTATTGATTTATTTTTTAGTTAGGCCTAAAAAAGAAAATAGTTCTATTGTTTTACCTGAAGTTGATTATGCAATTATTGTAACAGCGTATGAGCAAACCACTTTATTAAATAGTGTAGTTAAATCTATTTTAAAACTCAATTATCAAAATTATCTTATTTATATAGTTGCAGATAAGTGCGATGTTACTAATTTGAAATTCGACAACGATAAGGTTATTGTGCTTAGGCCCGAAGATACATTGGCAAGTAACACACGCTCTCATTTCTATGCAATCAATCGGTTTAAAAGGGCGCATGAAAGGCTTACTATTATTGATAGTGATAATATTGTAGATCCTGAATACTTAAATGCGTTAAATGTATATTTCAATAAAGGATTTAAAGCAGTGCAAGGGTTAAGGGATGCTAAGAATTTAGAAACAATGTATGCTAGTTTAGATGCTGCAAGGGATATTTATTACCATTTTTATGATGGAAAAGTGTTATTCTCTGTAGGTTCTTCTGCTACGCTTTCCGGTTCTGGAATGGGTTTCACTGTAGAATTATATAAGGAATGTTTAGGCCATTTAGACATTACAGGTGCAGGGTTTGATAAAATACTACAAAAGCAGATAGTTGAAAAAGGTAATAGAATTGCATTTGCAGAAAATGCAATTGTTTACGACGAAAAAACATCTAAATCAGACCAGTTGGTTAATCAACGAGCAAGATGGATTAATACATGGTTCAGGTATTTTTCCTTTGGGTTTGGACTTGTAGGAAATGGAATATTAAAATTGAATTGGAATCAGTTTTTGTTTGGACTTGTTTTACTTCGCCCCCCTTTATTTATGTTTTTATTGATTGCAGTTGTTTGTATGATGATTAATATTTTTTTAAATCCTATAATAGCATTGTTATGGTTTGTAGCATTATTGATATTTGTTTTAGGGTTTGTTTTATCCTTATTATTGAATCATACAGATAAACGTATTTACCGTTCTTTAGTAGGTATACCATCCTTCATTTTTTACCAAATCCTATCTTTATTAAAAGTGAGGAATGCCAATAAGCATTCTGTGGCAACCAAGCATTTTCATGCTGAAAAAGAAGAATAGGTTAAAACTAACCCGTGAAAGCTGCTATACAGTTTGTTTTACAAAAATTAATGGGATACAAAATGTATTTATTTGTATTTGCCATTTTTTCGGTATACCGATTTCGGTTAACTAAGTATGATAAAGAGTTTGCATTTTTTTTACGTTTAATTCCTCAGTTTAATGGCAATATTGTTTTAGATATTGGTGCTAATATTGGTGTTACATCTACATTAATTGGAGCTAGTTTTCCACAGTATTCAGTTTGGGCTTTTGAACCTGTACAATTGAATATGGATACTTTGGAAAAAGTGAACCATTATTTTGAAATTAAAAACGTTCGGATGATTCAAAAAGCAGTGGGTGAAAAATCGGGAGAAATTGAAATTCATACACCCATTCAAAAAGGAGTAAAAAAGCAAGGGTTAAGTTACATTATTGAAAATGGTTCCCAAAAAATAGATAGCCAAATCAAGGAGTTGGCTAAAATGGTTTCTTTAGATACCTTAATTGAACAGTTTTCGAAAGAAAAAGTTGCTGCTATAAAAATGGATGTAGAAAATTATGAATTATTTGTATTGCAGGGAGGAACACAATTCATTCAAAGGCATCGACCCCTTATTTTTGCTGAATTATGGGAAAATGTGCGAAAATTGCCTTGCATTGAGTTAATGGAGGGCTTAGGGTATATTACATAC
>VIKJ01000061.1 GCA_008080615.1 Chitinophagaceae bacterium
CAAGGCGAAAGATTTTTTTCAAAATGAATTTGCAGATGAGCAACCAGATACCATTAATATTTTAAGAAAACCTTTAAGTGCTACCAAGGCGAATGTATTAACGAAATCAAAACTATTTGATTACCGCTTAAAGTTTAGTGCAGATAATATTCTAACAGGGTTCTCTAATAATATTTTAATCAATCGTTACCAGCCATATGGCGGTGGTAGTGGCCCTATTCAATTGAATAATGGAAATGATTTCAACTTTACTTTTAAAGTAGGGGTGAATGAATTATTCGAAGACATTAAATTTGTTGCTGGGTTAAGATTCGGAACCAATTTAAAAGACAAGGATATCTTTTTAACTTTCCAAAATTTGAGGAAAAGAATCGACTGGGGTGTAACGTATTATAGAAGCAATGTGACCAACTTTTTTGCTACGCAGTTCAATAACATGTTGATTACTAACTTATACCAGTTCAACGCTAAGTACGCTATCAATGAAGTAAAAAGTTTTAGAGCTACAGTTGGGTTAAGGTCTGATAGAGGGATTTTAAGACCTTATGATAATGCTACTGGCTTATCTAATCCTAATGCATTGGCATTTCCAGATACCTTATCTAAGTTCTTGCTAACTCGTTTTGAATATGTGCATGACAATACCATTAACCCTACTCAAAATATCTGGAATGGATTACGATTTAAGGTGTACATGGATGTAAATATCCCAAGCACTAAAACAGCATTAAATAATGGTAAGCCAACAATGAATGTTGGATTTGATGGAAGGTATTATCACAAAATATATCGCAATTTTATTTGGGCAGGTAGGGTATCCGCAGACTTTTCATGGGGTGGCCAAAAATTGATTTACTATCTGGGTGGTGTAGACGGATGGATAGCACCCAAGTTTAACAACGAAAACAGACCAGCAGCAGATCAAAACTATGCATTCCAAACCCTTGCCGTTAATATGAGGGGCTACACTCAAAATATAGCCAATGGAAATAACGCATTTGTAATCAATAGTGAATTTAGACTACCTGTTTTTTCAACCATATTCGATAAACCTATTAATAATGCCTTTCTCCGCAATTTTCAACTAGTACAATTTTTAGATCTTGGAACCGCATGGAACGGTAAATACAATGGCATTAAGCGCCCCGGTGATGTGGTTTCCGACCCTAACTCTTCGGTAATTGTAAGAATTGATGCAGGAGGTCTTGGTCCATTTGCCGGCGGATATGGCTTTGGTGCAAGAAGTACGCTATTGGGTTATTTCCTTAAATTTGACGCTGCATGGCCTATGAAAGGCGTGTTTGTAGGTAAACCATTGTATTATTTTGCCCTTGGGTTTGATTTTTAATGGTCGTTTTTCTCAATTTTACAAGTGATGTAGATGTTTCGGGTGGCTCAATTTTTGTTGGTTTTATTATTGTTATTACTGGTAGTTGAAAACAATTATGGTCAGTACGCAAAACTATCGGGCATCGTAAGAGATAAGCAAAGCGATGAGCAGATTCCTTTTGCATCAGTTAAATTTAAAAAGTCGGGAAAGGGCATGCTCACCGACTCTGCCGGAAAATTCACTTTTCAATTAAATACATCTACAATAAATGATACATTAGAGGTATTTAGTGTTGGATATAAAGTGTTGGCAATTCCTATCGGCATTATTAAAGATTCACTTCAAATTACTTGCACTATAGAAGTGCTGCCTCCTGTTAATGAAGCTATTGTAAAAGTAAAGTACAATCGTGCTTTATGGTTTTGGAAAAAAATCATGAGCAACAAATTTCGCAGTGACAAAAAAGCTTGGGATAATTATGGATATGAGATCTATAATAAATTAGAAATGGATCTCAATAATGTGAACAAAGAAAAGCTAAGTAAAAATGCCCTGATAAAGCCACTCAATTTTGTTTTCAACTATATAGATTCTAATTCTGAATCAAAACCCTTTTTACCTGTTTATATTACCGAAACCCTAAGTGATTATTATTTTCAAAAAGAGCCAGAGCGTATTTATGAAAAAATAAAAGCCACAAAAGCCAATGGTGTTGAGAACGAAAGTTTTATAAAAGAATTGGGAGGTACTTTTCAGAATGTAAATGTGATGAATAATTTCATCCCCATTTTAAATAGAGAATTCATCAGCCCCTTTAATTCCAATGCCGATTTTTACTACAAATTTAAACTAGCCGATACAGCGTATTTAAATGGTAAAAGATTAGTGCATCTGTTCTTTAGTGGTAAGCGAAAAGGGGAAAGTACTTTTGATGGTGATTGTTGGGTACACGATACTAGTTTTGCGTTACAACGAATAACACTTCGAGACAAATTTGTGGCTGATATTGCTCCAATTGGAAATGGTAAACTTGGGTTCAAGGGTAGAAAAACAACTACTTATACCAATGTTGTGTTGAATCAAAAAAGCATTACTGAACAGTTATTGCTCAATAAAAAAAATATTCAGGTAGATCTACTGCCCGAATCAATTGGATATTCCGATTCCTTTTGGGTAAAGCATAGACACGAGCCTTTGAATAAAAATGAGCTAACTGTTTACAAAGTACTAGATACACTCAATAAAAATCCTACTTATCTTTTTTATAAAGATGCACTAGAGATACTGGCAAAGGGTACTAAGGATATTGGTAATATTCGCTTAGGGCCTTGGTTTTATTGGATATCTACCAATCAATGGGAGGGGCCAAGGTTTAGGTTCAACATGGCTACCAATAAAGGGTTTAGTAAGCGATGGAATTTTGCTGGTTATGCAGCATATGGGGTAAATGATGGCTTGTTTAAGGGGAAAGCACAAGTAAAATATTTATTAAACAAAGAGTTGTGGAGTTATATTTCATTAGTACATAAAGACGATATAGACAATCAACAACTTTATTATGATCAGCTGGGGAATGATAATATTTTTGCTACGGTATTTAGAAGACCTGGCATCCCTTTAAAGTTTCAGCGGATGCGCGAAACTAAATTAGCGTTTTATAAAGAAACAGGAACTGGGCTTAGTATAGAGTTGGCAGCCCTCAATAGAAATTATACAGCATTAAAAAACTTACCTTCCGAAGACGTATTCTCTGCTATTGGCGAAAATCCTTTTCATTCATTTGAAACTTCTATCAAATTAAGGTATGCTTATCAAGAGCGTTATTTAGAAGATAATTTTTTAAGAAGAAGTTTAGGTAGTAAAAAACCTATTATTGAACTAAAGTATACAAAAGCTTGGGCCAATATTTTTAATAATGTAAATGACTATCAAAAAATAGATTTTAGTATAAAACACAAAGCAAGTGTAGCGCCTTATGGTACACTTTATTGGAATGTTTTTGCTGGTAAGGTATTTGGTACAGCGCCCTATCAGTTCTTGAATATACTTCCAGGTAATGAATTGCATTATTACAATAAGTATGCTTTTAACCTCATGAATCAATTTGAATTTATTGGTGACCAATATGCTGGATTTAACTTAGAACACAATATTGGAAATGGATTGTTTCGATTCATTCCCATTACCCGAAAATTAAAGTTTAGGCAGTTCTGGAGTGTAAAAGGGGTTGTATCCAATTTATCGGATGCAAATAAACAACTCAATTTCAAAGGAAATTATTTGTACAAATCCTTAGATAATAAAATGTACGTAGAGCTGGGTACAGGTGTAGACAATATTCTAAAATTCTTCAGAATAGATTTAGTGTGGCGTGTTGCACCTACACCTATGCCTAAAGAAACGAATAGTCAGTTCGGAGTATTTGGTAGTTTCCGATTTACCTTCTAAGTATTACTTGGCTATATCGTTGTATCCTTCCTCAATCGACTCCAAAGTAGGCTCCCTTAACTGAACAGGCTTTCTGTATGCTTTTCGCATACGCATATTCAATAGTTCTACACTAAATGAAAATGCCATAGCGAAATATACATAGTTCTTTAAATGCAATTCATGGGTACCTATTGGGTTCCAGCCTTCTACTAATAATACAAAACCAATCATTACCAAGAAAGACAATGCCAACATTTTTAAGGTTGGGTGCTTATGGATGAAAGAAGAAATCTTAGGGCTAAAAAGAAACATAATGATCATTGCAATTACAACAGCACTAATCATTACCTCTAAGTATTTAGCAGTACCACCAGCAGTTATAATACTATCAAAACTAAATACCATATCAATTAAAATGATTTGCCCAATTGCATTACCCAATTTTATTTCTTTTTGAGGCACACCTGCAGCCGCATCTTCTTCACCCTCTAGTTTATGGTGTATTTCTTTTACTGTTTTATAAATAAGAAACAATCCTCCTGCAAGCATAACTAAGCTGGCAATATCAAATGGTTTATCCCATATCGTAAAAACGGGCTTGCCTTTTTGGGCTATCAACCAACTCAGTCCAAACAACAAAATAGATCTTGTAATGATTCCAGTAATCATCCAAGTAAGCCTAGCTTTTGGTTGTAATACTTTTGGAAGCCTATTTAAAATAATGCTTACAAAAATTACATTATCAATTCCCAATACTATTTCTAAAAGGGTAAGGACTAAGAAGCTAATTAAACTTTCTGATGTTAAAAGATGTTCCATAAATTATTGATTGCTGGATAGATGTTTACAAATATTTTTTACAATAGCTGGGCCCTCATATACAAATCCTGTCCATACTTGAACCAATGATGCGCCAGCTGTTATTTTTTCAGCTGCATCTTCACCGGTAAAAATGCCACCACTTGCTATAATAGGAATTTGATAGTTTGTTTGCTTAGCTAAATAAGCCAAAACTTCTGTAGATCTTTGCTGAACGGGCTTTCCACTTAATCCACCCATTCCAATTGCTGAAGCTTTGCCCTTTGATGTGCTACTTAAATTACTTCTATTGATGGTTGTATTTGTAGCAACAAGCCCACTCAAATTAATTTCTCCTGCCAAAGCAACAATATCATCTAATTGTTCATCAGTTAAATCTGGAGCAATTTTTAGTAAGATGGGTTTGGGTGTTGATTTGCCAACATTATCATTTTGTAATTCACTAAAAATTTTTCTTAGCGCATCCTTCTCTTGCAGTTCCCTTAATCCTGGTGTATTGGGCGAACTCACATTTACAACAAAATAATCAACCCCATCATACAATTCGTTGAAGCAAATTTTATAATCTTTCCAGGCATCTTCATTGGGGGTTATTTTATTTTTACCAATATTGCCACCAATAATCATATTCCCTTTTGAGGATCTTGTTTTGAAACTATTCCAATTAATCAATTGTTGTTTTACAAAATCAACTCCCTCGTTATTAAATCCCATTCTATTAATTAATGCCATGTCAATGGGAAGTCGAAACAAGCGAGGTTGCTCATTGCCTGCCTGTGCCTTGGGTGTTACGGTTCCTATTTCTACAAATCCAAATCCAAGAGCTTCCAGTTCATTTAAATAAAGGGCATTTTTATCGAAGCCAGCACCCAAACCCACTGGATTGGGAAACTGAAGCCCCCATTGTTCCTTTTGAAGATCAGTAGCAGGATATTGGAAGCTATTTCTTATTAAAGTATTGGTTAAGGATAGGCTGGTTGCAGCTTTAAGGCACCCCATAGAAAAATAGTGTACGGGTTCCGGGGGGAAGCAAAACAGCATATTTCTGAGCAATTTATACAAAGCAGCGTTTTGGCGAAAATAACCCAAATTCCGGTTTTCGGCCTCTATTTCCCGATTCATTTAGTTGCATAAACAACTTTTAATCATTTTTACTACATTTGGAGATAAATTTCATTTTATGCAAGAAGCATATATCGTTGCAGGATACCGCACGGCTGTTACAAAAAGCAAGAAAGGTGGTTTCCGTTTTTTTAGATCGGATGATCTGGCGGTGGAAGTAATTAAAGGATTGATGGCATCAGTGCCACAACTAGAGGCAAAAAGAATTGATGACGTGATTGTAGGTAATGCTGTGCCTGAAGCAGAGCAAGGCCTTCAGTTTGGAAGAATCATTGCTGCTAAAGCCTTAGGTATTGATGTTCCTGGTATAACCATCAATCGTTATTGCGCTAGTGGATTAGAAAGTATTGCAATGGCAACTGCTAAAATTAGAACAGGTATGGCAGATTGTATTGTTGCTGGTGGTACAGAGAGCATGAGTTTAGTTCCTACTGCAGGATGGAAAACGGTACCTTCTTATGCTATTGCAAAAGACGAACCAGATTATTACCTCAGTATGGGTTTAACAGCAGAAGCTGTTGCTAAGGAATACAAAGTTTCTAGAGAAGATCAAGATGTTTTTGCATACAATTCTCATATGAAAGCCAAAGTAGCTATTGAGAATGGCTATTTTAAATCGGGCATATTGCCTATTAATGTAGAGCAGGTGTATGTAAATGAAAAAGGAAAACGTGCTGTTCGCTCTTATATAGTTGATACCGACGAAGGATTAAGATCAGAAACAACGGTAGAAGGTCTTGCAAAATTAAAACCTGCATTTTCTGTTACAGGATCAGTAACTGCGGGAAACTCATCTCAAACCAGTGATGGTGCTGCATTTGCGTTGGTAATGAGCGAGCGGATGGTAGTAGAACTAGGATTAAAGCCCATTGGCCGATTGGTAAATTGCGCCTCAGCAGGTGTAGATCCTAGAATTATGGGTATTGGCCCTGTAGCAGCTATTCCAAAAGTATTAAGACAAGCCAATATGAGCTTGGCAGATATTGATTTAATTGAATTGAATGAGGCTTTTGCTTCTCAGTCGTTGGCTGTAATTAGAGAATTGGGCTTGAATGCCGATATAGTTAATATCAATGGCGGCGCTATTGCATTGGGCCATCCGCTTGGTTGTACCGGCTGTAAATTAACGGTACAGTTATTAAACGATATGAAGCGACTGAATAAAAAATACGGTATGGTGAGTGCCTGTGTAGGAGGTGGTCAAGGAATTGCCGGAATTATTGAAAATTTATAAGTAATAAATGAACATCTGTAACCCTTTCTGACAATAGCCAGAAAGGGTTTTTTATTTATGGTTGGAATCATTTATTGGGATGATTTTTGTCATATTTAATGTGTAAATTAATCCTGAAATTTACCCTATAATTCACATTATGAATACGATTATCATACCCACCGACTTTTCTACTACAGCTGCCAATGCAGCAGTTTATGCGGTTCATTTTGCCCATCAGGTAAAAGCAGAAAGAATATTGCTATTTCATGCATACGAATTACCTGTTGCCCTAGACCCTTTAATGCCTGGGGTGCAAATGTTGGAATTAGATTCTTACAAGGATACTGCCATAAATAATTTGGAAGCATTTAAATTGGATTTGCTAGCAAAGTTTCCCAACACCAATTTGATAGTGGATACGGTTGTAGAATATGGTTCTATTACGGGTGGATTAGAATTAATTGCATCCAGAGAAAAAATTGAATTAATCATCATGGGTATAACTGGTGGTGGTGCTTTGGAAGAAACGTTGATAGGAAGTAATACCATTTCGGTAGCAGGCGCATTGGGTGTTCCTGTATTAATTATACCGCCTAAATCTACTTTTGTAAAAGTAGAAAACATTATGTTGGCCTGTGATTTTAATCACCCAGACAAGTATATCCCTGTGAATTTAATTCGTCAATTAATCAATGATACAAAAGCTAAATTATTGGTATTTAATATTGAGGTAGACCTCGAAGAGTCCAATGCAAAATATCCTGCAAGTGTAATGGGAGAGGGCTTTGCAGTGCATACCTTACTTGAGGAGTTTAAGCCCGAATACTTTTTTATCAAGAACAAAGAGTATGTGGATGGGGTGAATGAATTTGCAGATTCACATAAAGCAAATATGATCATTACCATACCTAAAAGGCATTCGTTTTTTGAAAAACTCTTCATTAAAAGCAGTACCAAAAAATTGGCCTTCCATACCCATTTGCCTTTATTGGTAGTACATAAAAAACAATAATTAATTCAGGTATTTTCCTACAATGGGTACTCTTCTTCCAACTCCAAATGCTTTGGGAGAGATACGTATGATAGGGCAGAACTGATTGCGCTTGTATTCGTTATTGTTCACCATTTTCAATGTGCGATTTACCAATGCGGCATCAAATCCCAATGCTTTAATTTCTGCAGGTCCTTTTCTTTTCTCTATATATTGATACAAAAGCTTGTCGAGTATTTCATAATCTGGCAAGCTATCACTGTCTTTTTGATTGGGCCTTAGTTCTGCACTTGGGGCTTTGGTAATGATATGGGTTGGGATTATTTCTTTATTACGATTAATATATTGGGCCAATGCATACACTTGTAATTTATAACAGTCTCCCAAAACGCCCAAACCACCAGCCATATCTCCATACAATGTACCATAGCCTGTGGCCAATTCACTTTTATTAGACGTGTTTAATAATATGTAGCCAAATTTATTGGCAATGGCCATTAAGATATTTCCCCTGCTACGGCTTTGTATATTTTCTTCGGCCAATGAAAAAGGAAGGTCTTTGAATAATGGGCTAAGGGTGTTTAAAAAACTTTCGTAAACCTCATTAATTTGAATGATATCATAGGGGTTATTCAAATTTTTACTCAATTCAACTGCATCATTCACAGAATGTTCTGTAGAATAAGGAGAGGGCATTAAAATAGCGCGAACATTTTCTGCACCTAAAGCATCACATGCCAATGCCAATGTTACAGCAGAATCAATGCCTCCAGAAGAACCAATTAGGGCTTTTTTGAATCCCATTTTATTAAAGTAATCTTTAATGCCCAATATTAAGGCTTGGTAAATCTGTTCTATGTTTAAGTTTTCTTCTAGTGTTTCAGGATTTAATTCTTTATCAGGTACATGGCTAGCAGGTTCTATTATAGGTTCAAGAATACTGCCATCATCATTTAGGTTTACTTCTACCAAAGCATCTTCAAATAGGGGTAATGCTTTGCAAAGATTCGCATCTTTGTCAAAAACCAGTGAAGCGCCATCAAACACAATTTCAGTTTGGCTACCAACGGCGTTGCAATAAAACAACGGAATTTTATATTTCAGCACATTTGCTTTGATCACCGCCTTTCTGTCTTCATCATGTGTGTAATCGAATGGAGAAGCGCTTAGGTTGAGCATGATATCTGGTTGTTGGCTCATCA
>VIKJ01000062.1:0-4780 GCA_008080615.1 Chitinophagaceae bacterium
TTTATCATGCTTTTCCAAACCAACTCTGGAGCCTGATATTTATAAGGCAATGGATTTTGTTTAATCTCATCTAATCTTTCTTGTAGATCGGCCCAGAATTTCTGCTCCATTTCTTTTGCCAATTGCTGTGCATCTTCTTCTCCATTCTCCATCAAATAACTCGTATAAATTTCACGAGGATTTCGATGTTTATCTATCAATGCATACAACTGTGGCTGGGTGTATTTAGGATCATCTCCTTCATTATGGCCATGTTTACGATAACATACCATATCTATAAAAATATCCGAATTAAATTCTTGGCGATATCTGGTAGCAATTTCGGCGCATTTTACTACAGCTTCTGCATCATCTCCATTTACATGCAATACAGGTGCTTGAACCATTGCAGCAACTGAGGTAGAATATGCAGCACTGCGCGCATCATCAAAATCGGTAGTAAACCCAATTTGGTTGTTAATTACAAAATGGATAGTTCCTCCTGTATAATAACCACGCAAATTAGACATTTGTAATACTTCATATACAATTCCCTGACCTGCCAATGAAGCATCTCCATGGATGAGTATCGGTAAAATTTTATCGAACTCACTGTGTTGCATCACATCTGCCTTTGCCCTTGAAAAACCCAACACAACAGGATCAACTGCTTCTAAATGTGATGGATTGGGCATCAGTTTAAGATAGATGTCTTTCCCATTCATTGTGAGTACTTCACTGCCATAACCCATATGGTATTTCACATCTCCACTACCCATGGTTTGATCTATAACGGCTGTACCTTCGAACTCGCTAAATATTTGTTCATAGGTTTTGCCCATGATATTGGCCAGTACATTTAAACGACCTCGGTGTGCCATACCAATAACTACCTCTTCTACACCATTATCACCTGCAACATTTATAATGGAATCCAATGCTGCAATAGTGGTTTCGCCACCTTCTAAAGAAAATCTCTTTTGCCCTACATATTTGGTATGTAAGAACTTTTCGAACATTACACCCTGATTCAGTTTCTCTAAAATTCTTCTTCGCTTTTCAATAGACAGCTTAGCAGAAAAATTTTGTTCCATTTCTTTGGTAAGCCAATCTATTTTTTTCTGGTCGCCAATATATTTAAATTCAATACCCACATTACCTGCATACGCATTTTGCAAATGGGTTAAAATATTTTTTAAAGTAGTAGCACCTAACCCAACTAAATTACCTGCCTGATAGGTTGTATTTAAATCTGCATCACTTAGGCCAAAAAAAGGAAGGTCTAAATTGGCACCACGATCTTTTCTGGCTCTAATTGGATTGGTTTTAGCAATCAAATGACCCTTATTTCTATATCCAAGAATCAATCGGTACACTTTAAGTTCATTCATCCAATCAATGCTGCTGGATACACCATTGGTTGATAAATTTGGCAAGGAACTGTTTACAGCAAAATCAAATCCCTCGAAAAACTTTCTCATATCGGGATCAATACTAGCTGGATCTTTTACAAAATCCTGATAAATGGCTTCTATAAATGCGGGATGCGAATTGGTGATATAGGAAAAATCCTTCATGGCTAATTATGCAACTTTTAATCAAATAGTTGGCAAATATCGGTCATTGAAGGCAGAAAATGCTCCAAAATATTCCTAAAAAATCATATATTCCAGATTGGCAATGAAGGAACTAGCAGGGGCAATTGCCGCAGTCAACAGCCCAATTTGAATAAAAATCAAGCCTTTTTTGATTTTTTTGATATTAAATTTCAAAGTTTGGCTTCCAGCCCTTACCTTTGCCGTCCTGAAAAAATTAGAAAATGGCAAATCATTCAGCTACAAAGAAAGACGTAAGACAAGCCGCTAAGCGCCGTGATCGTAATCGTTACTATGGTAAAACTACCCGTAACGCAATACGTGATTTAAAATCAAGCACAGAGCCAAAAGCGTACGAAGAGCAGTTACCAAACGTTGTTTCTATGATCGACAAGTTGGCAAAGCGTGGAATTATCCATAAAAACAAAGCTGCCAACCTTAAGAGCAAATTAGCGAAGAAAGCAACTGTAGCAGCATAATTGAGCTTGCTTCTTACAACATATTTAAAAGCTGGTCTTTAAGACTGGCTTTTTTTATTTCCTTATGCTTGTTTTACTAATAAGTTTATTGAAAATGAGTTCATGCCATTGGGCTTAGCAGTATAGCTTAAACTACCCTCGTGAATAGTTAAAATTCGTTCTACTATAGAAAGCCCCAATCCAAAACCTTTTTTATTCAATGAATTCTCTCCCCTGAAAAATGGAATCATCATTTTTTCAACTTCAGTTTGCGTTAACTGAGGACCCTCATTTTCAAATAAAACGGTAATTTTTTCATTATTTGGTTCGATGGTAATCAATACTTTTTTATCGCTAGAATAAGTGTAAGCATTTTTAATCAAATTCATAAAAGCAGATCGAAGCAATGAATCATTCCCTTTTACCAAAAGAGCTTCATCATTTTCTGGGATATTTGCAAATGCAATATCAATGGTAATATCAGGATAGGTTCTCTTGGCAATGGAAATGGTTTCATACAACAACTCATCAATTCTTAAATATGGCCATTCAACCATGAATTCAAAAGTTTGGTATTGAGATATCAATAACAATGAGTTGGTTAATTCAACCAAATGTTGCTGATCTTCCTTTAGAGATTTGAGTACATTTTTATATTCATCGGCATTATAGGATCTGTTTAGCGCAGCTTCAGTTTGAGAGAGCATTATAGCTAATGGCGTTCTTAATTCATGTGATGCATGATGAACAAAACTTTTTTGAGATTCAAATGCCTTTCGAAGTCTTTCCAGCATAGCATTGAAATTATTAGCAATGGCAAATAATTCATCCTTTGTAGGCTTCTCTTCTATGCGATTAGATAAATTCATTTCGTTAGTAAGCTGCATTTGCTTACTTAACCTTACAATTGGTTTAATTGCCTCATTTACAAAAAGGAAAGACATGATAGCCGTTAAAAAAAGAGCTCCAAAAAAAACAGCAGCTAATATAATTTCTAGCGTTTTTAATTTTCCATACCCAATTCTATCATAACCAGAAATTAAAACAAAGTACTTATGGATAGGTTTATATACAACCAAATGCAAAAAATTATTATCATCAATATACATGTATTGCCCAGATTGCTTTGTCTTTTCTTTAATAGTAGCAAAAGGCAAAGTCATTTTCACAGAATCTGGCATTTGAAAAATTATGCCGCCCAAAGAATCAACAATAAAAACTTCTTCCCTAAAAAGGGTTCTTTCATGTGCATTTCTAAACAAATCGAAACTAACAGTTGGGCTTGTTATTTTTAGTTCATTGAACACACGAGATACTTCATCTGCTTCATATAAAGCCCTTGTATGATAATCCTCTACCCTATAACTAGCATACAAAAAATAAATGGTAGCAGTAGAAATGAGCAATATAATTGCTACGAATGTAGTAAAAAGGAGTGCGAACCGAAGTTTCAGATTCATCCCAAATTATTTAATATAATAACCGAATCCTGGTTTAGTATGAATTAATTTTCGGCTAAAAGGCTTGTCTATCTTATTTCTTAAGAAACTAATATAAACTTCAATGGTATTGGTTCCAGTATCAAAACTTAGGTCCCAAACTTTTTCTAATATTTCTTGCTTTGATATAACCCTTTCCTTATTTCGGGCCAACAAAATAAGTAAAGTAAATTCCTTTGCTGTAAGATTAATACTTACACCTGCTCGCTCAACTGTTTTATTTCTAAAATCAATCGCCAAATCTTCAACAACTATTTTATTGTCTTCAGTTGAAGGTTCTGAGCGCTTCAGCAAGGCTTTTACTCTTGCAAAAAGTTCATCAAAATGAAAAGGTTTTACTAAATAATCGTCGGCTCCAATATTAAATGCCTGTATTTTATCGTGAATTTCACCAACAGCAGTAAGCATGATGATGGGCATACTTTTATTTACCTCTCTGAATTCTTTACAAAGTACCAATCCGCTTTTAGCAGGAAGATTTATGTCTAAAATGGCCAATGCATATTCATGCAAACTAAATAACTTACTTGCTTCGTTTCCATCGGAGGCAATATCAATTCTATATCCTACCCTTTGCAACTCATCTTTGATGACTTGTGCCAATTTCACCTCGTCTTCAACCAATAAAAGCTTGTATTTATTTTCCATTTTTAAGTTACGTATTACAATGCCAATAAAGGCTTAATCTAATTTTTTAATTGATCCCACACCGGCAATTTTTTGCTTTACTGTGGCTGTTCCTTTATAGTAAACTGTTCCACTTCCTGCTACATTCACATCTAGTGAAACTGCAGCAAATATTTTTACAGTTCCTACACCTGCAACTTTTATCACAGCATTTTCCGATTTAAGCTCAGCTGCATCACATTCGCCGTTACCAGCAATGCTAATTTTCGCTTCCTTTGTTTCTCCGGATAATTTAAGATTACCAACACCCGCTATATCTGCAATTATTTTAGGGGTATTAACATCCAATTCTACCTTACCGTTTCCGGCAATATCTACCAATAATTTAGAAGCACCCGAAAACTTACCCACTCCTGTTACATTGCCACTACCAGCCATATGAACAGACTCTAGCTTGGGTGTTTTAATGAATATTTTTACCCCATGATCCGATTGGATATTAAATTTTTGCTTGGTTTTAAATACAACTGACCCATTACTTTCTGTAATCAATACCAAATTCTGGATATTTTCATCTGTTTCTACAGCCACAGATGTAGTAGGTGATGACTCAACAACCACT
>VIKJ01000062.1:4806-14075 GCA_008080615.1 Chitinophagaceae bacterium
ACTTCAAAATCCCCCTTAAAAACCAATTTTTCTGCTACCCCTATATCTTTAGTTTGGGTAACGATTTTACCATTCCCCTCAATAGTTTTTTGCCCCCAACGGCAGGAAATGAGCAGAAGTGGAAGCAGTAATAGTAATAGTGCATTTTTCATACAATCCAATTTGTTGCTGAAAGATAGCAAAATATACAATCCAAGCTACCATTGGCTAGGGCTGCTAGTAAATTTCATTTAACTTCGCAACCATGACAGAAAAAATTTTGATCCTCGACTTTGGTAGTCAATACACCCAACTTATTGCCCGGGCAGTAAGGGAAGCCAATATCTATTGTGAAATTATTCCTTATCATAAACCATTTGAAATAGACAAAACACTTAAAGGAATCATCTTAAGTGGATCACCGTTTAGTGTAAATGACGAAAAAGCGCCCGAAGTACCTGTATTAGAATACATCAATCAATTGCCAGTATTAGGTATTTGTTATGGTGCACAAATGACCGCGAAACTTTTGGGTGGCAGAGTGGATAAATCTAATAAAAGAGAATATGGCCGTGCAACAATGGAAATTAAGCAAGACGATATTCTTTTTAATCAGGTTTCTGCTAAGTCACAGGTTTGGATGATTCTATCACTTCACTACCTGCAGGCTTTTCTATTTTAGCAACTACGGAGAGCATCCCTGTGGCTGCGTTTAAAAAAGATGGCACTGATACTAATCCTTTATACGGATTACAGTTTCACCCAGAAGTATATCATTCTACAGAAGGAAAATTGATGATTAAAAATTTTCTCGTGGAAATTTGCAAATGTTCTCAAAATTGGACGCCTAACTCTTTTGTAGAAGAAACCGTAGCTAAATTAAAAGAGCAAATTGGAGACAAGCAAGTAATTATGGCTTTAAGTGGTGGAGTAGATAGCACTGTTGCCGCAACTTTAATTGCCAAAGCAATTGGGAATAGATTACATGGCATTTTTGTAGACAATGGGGTGTTAAGAAAAGATGAATTTCAGCAGGTTTTAGATACGTACGATTCTATAGGGTTAAATGTAAAAGGTATAGATGCTAAGCAACTATTTTACGATGCGCTAAAAGACCAAACAGAGCCAGAAGCAAAGAGAAAGGCCATCGGCAAATTATTCATTGACGTTTTTCAGGAGGAATCACAAAAACTAGAAAATATTTCTTTTTTGGGGCAGGGTACCATTTACCCAGATGTTATTGAAAGCGTAAGCGTTCATGGACCATCTCAAACCATCAAATCTCACCACAATGTAGGTGGCTTACCAGATACCATGCACCTTTCTTTGGTTGAACCTTTACGATATTTATTTAAAGATGAGGTTAGAAAAGTAGGTTTGGCCCTAGGTATACCGGCTGATATGATTAATAGACATCCATTTCCTGGCCCAGGTTTAGCTATAAGAATATTGGGAGAAGTTACAGCAGAGAGAGTGGATATGTTGCAAAAAGCAGATGCTATATTTATCAATGGCTTAAAAACGAGTGGTTTGTATAGCAAAGTTTGGCAAGCAGGTACCATTTTATTGCCAGTTAAAAGTGTTGGGGTGATGGGTGATGAAAGAACCTATGAATTTACCGTTGCGTTAAGGGCTGTAACTTCAGTGGATGGAATGACTGCCGATTGGGCACATCTTCCCTATGAATTTTTAGCAGATATTTCGAATGAAATTATCAATAACGTAAGAGGCATCAACAGGGTTGTATATGATATTAGCAGCAAGCCCCCTGCTACAATTGAGTGGGAATAAAATATGAAAAATCATTTTAAAATATTATTCAGCGTAGGGGCAATTTTCATTATGCTCTTTGGCAATGCACAGCCTGTTGTAAAACCGTTGAAAGTAGCCGTATTTGCCCCTGTATACATTGATTCTGCTTTTGAAGGAATCAATTATAAATTGGGCAACAATTATTTACCAAAGTATATTTTACCGGGATTAGATTTTTATAATGGCATGTTGTTGGCAATTGATTCTTTGAATACGGAGAAGCAAGCATTGGAGTTTATTTTTTATGATACCAAAAGTATTAATGAGCCACTAGAGGATATTTTAACCAAACCTGAGCTGAAGGATATTTCACTGATGATTGCCTCTTTTAATCAACGCAATGAAATTAAAACCTTGGCTGATTTTTCATTAGAAAAAAATGTTCCACTGATTTCTATGACTTATCCCAATGATGGAGGCGTAACCAATAATCCATTTTTTGTATTGGTAAATCCTACATTGAGAACGCATATAGAAGCAATCTATCATTTTTTACATCACTACTATCCTACTGAAAATATCACCCTATTTAAAAGAAACGGTGCAACAGAAGATATGATTGCATCAAGATAGTTTTTCTCATAGTCAAGTATTAATGCAACTAGATAGTACCAGGCAAAATATTATTTTATGCGGAAGCTTAAACGAAGTTTTTGGGCTTAATTTAGTAAAAGCATTGGCTACCAATAAAAATTATAAATCCATTACAGTAGGAATGCCTACCTGGGATGGGCTAAGAGATATAGGCAAGGACGCTGAAATTATTTATACCAGCCCTTATAATTATTCACGTACAGATAAATTGGGCCAAACGATTGCTAGTAATTATAAAAACAAGTATATGGGCAGGCCTTCAGACATGGTATTTAAAGGATTTGAAGCAGTATATCACTTTAGTAAATTGCTAATTAAATACAATAAAAATTTAATTGGTCATTTATCAGACAATGAGTTCAAATTATTCAACGAATACGATTTTCAACCTGTAAAGGCTAAAAACGAATCTGCTTTACCAGATTATTTAGAAAACAAGAAAGTCTATTTTATAAGAAAAATAGATACACAAATAAAAGCGATAAAATAGAACCCTTTTTACTATTAGTTGTTCAATACTTATGCTATCATTCAAAAGCAATAATGCAAAAAAAGGAATTGTTGGCATAGTATTAACCATCTTAATCATAGGTTCTTCTTGGATGATTGAGCCAAATATATTTTCAACGGAAAAACCTATCCCCATTCCTCCAAGTAAACAACAGGAAGGTAATGCCGAATTAGGATATAATTACTTGATTTACGGAGACTTTATTAAAAGCGGATTGCCTTATACTATTTTCACAAAAATATTTGGCAAGGATGAAAATAACTATTTAGGCAGAACAGGAAAAGCTGCAACGGTTCCAGCCGGTTTTAATGTAGTGAAACATACCAATGGCACCCAAATTGTTGTTCCCACCTGTTTACAATGTCATTCACAAATTGTAGATGGAAAATTATTTCTAGGCTTAGGTAATACAGAACTTGATTTTACCAATTTATCTGCTGGCAAAGAATGGTTACAGAACCTATCTAGATTGGCCATGAAAAATGTAGCTCCTAAACAATATGAAGCTACCTTATCTATCACCACCTCTTTATCTACTATTGCACCATTAATGCGCACAGAAGTAAAAGGGGTGAATGCAGCAGATCCTTTAGCCATTTTATTGGTTGCACATAGAGATCCTTATACTTTAGAATGGAAAGAAAAACCACTTTTAGATATCCCTGATGAAGTTGTGCCAACAGATGTTCCTGCTTGGTGGTTATTAAAGAAAAAAAATGCCATGTTTTACAATGGCTTTGGCAGGGGCGATTTTGGAAAATTTTTAATGTTAAGTAATTTATTAACTGTTAAAGACTCAGCTGAAGCAAGAGAAGTAAGTACGCATTTTAGCGATGTATTGGCATTCCTTAAAAAACTAGAAGCCCCAACCTACCCTAATAAAATTAATATTCAACAGGCTCAAATTGGAGAAAAAATTTTTGTAACTACCTGTAGCAAATGTCATGGCACTTATGGAGAGAAAGGAACTTACCCCAATTTATATTTATTAATACCTTCTTCGATTATACAAACAGACTCATTGCTATTTAAGAGCAATTACCAGAATCCGCAATTCATCAATTGGTTTAATAAAAGCTGGTTTGCGCAAGGTGAAAACCCTGCAAAGCTATCTCCCTCCAACGGGTACGTAGCCCCACCATTAGATGGAGTTTGGATTACTGCCCCATACTTACACAATGGATCAGTTCCTAATTTAGAAGCTGTAATTAATAGTAAAATAAGACCTACTTATTGGGGGAAAGATTTTAAGAATCCTACTTATGATACAGAGCAGTTAGCTTGGAAATATACAATTTACGATGCTGCTGTTAATAAAACTGTTTACAATACTACGTTAAATGGGTACAGTAATAAAGGTCATTACTTTGGCGATCAATTATCTATTGAAGAAAGAAAAGCATTGGTAGAATACCTCAAAACACTTTAATTTTTTAACCACCATTATTGATACCATCATCTTCTATAGGAAATCGAGTAATTAATAATTGGCTAAGCCAAAAAGAATTTCACCCATTTGATTTTCAGCAAGAAACATGGAAAAGCATTGAAGCCGGAAAAAGTGGTTTAGTAAATGCACCCACTGGTTGTGGCAAAACCTATGCTGTTTTTTTAGGAGCCATTATTCAATTTATCAATGCACATCCCACCGATTACCATCAATTAAAAAATAATGGGTTACAATTACTTTGGATTACACCGCTAAGGGCTTTGGCAAAAGATATTGGCAGGGCAATGGAAGAAGCAATTGATTCTATTGGATTACCCTGGAAAGTAGCCATTAGAAATGGAGATACTTCTACAAGCGAAAGAGCCAAGCAGAAAAAAAATATGCCCGAAGTATTAATCATTACTCCGGAAAGTTTACACTTATTACTTACACAAAAAAACTATCCTGCACTTTTTGAATCATTGCAGATGATGGTGGTTGATGAATGGCATGAATTATTGGGAAGCAAGCGTGGAGTACAAACAGAGTTAGCCATTAGTAGAATCATACATTGCAATCAAGAGTTAAAGCAGAATGGCCATCAAATTCAACCAACACAAATATTGCTATGGGGTATTAGTGCAACAATAGGAAATTTGGTTGAAGCAAAGGAAGTGTTATTATCTCCAATAAAACAAGAAGGCGTTATTATCAAAGCGATTATTGATAAACCTATAGAAGTACATACAATCATTCCTTCAGAAATGGAGAAATATCCTTGGGCTGGACATTTGGGAATAAAATTGGCACATACATTAATTCCAATCATCGAAAAAAGTAAAACCACACTCATTTTTATCAATACCAGAGGAATGAGTGAAACCTGGTACCAAACGCTTTTAACCGTTGCTCCAGAGCTTGCAGGCGCTATTGCATTACATCATGGTAGCATTGAACAACATTTACGCTTATGGGTAGAAGAAGCATTGCATACTGAGAAACTAAAAGCAGTGGTATGTACTGCCAGTTTAGATTTAGGCGTAGACTTTAGACCCGTAGATACGGTAATTCAGGTGGGTTCTCCCAAAGGAGTTGCAAGATTTTTACAAAGAGCAGGGAGAAGTGGACATAGGCCAGGCGAAATAAGTAAGATTTATTTTTTACCAACCCATAGTTTAGAATTAGTAGAAGCAGCAGCTTTAAAAGAAGCCATTAATCTAGATGCAATTGAAAGCAAAGAGCCCATGATACTTTGCTTTGATGTGTTGCTGCAATATTTATGCACACTGGCTATTGGAGAAGGCTTTAATGAGCAAACCATTTTTAATGAAATAAAACAAACGAATTGTTTTGCAGATTTGCAAGAAACTGAATGGCGAGAAATATTATTGCATTTAACCGAAGGTGGAAACGCACTACAACAATACGATGAATATAAAAAAGTAGAAGTTGAAGAGGGTATTTATAAAATAAAAAACAAACAGATGGCCATGCGCCATCGAATGCATATTGGTACCATTGTGAGTGATGCAATGCTCAAAGTAAAATTCATGAGTGGTGGATTTATTGGGGTTATTGAAGAATGGTTTATCAGCAGATTAGAGCCAGGTGACGTTTTTACTTTAGCAGGAAGAAATGTAGAATTGGTTATGATAAAAGACATTGAAGTGCTGGTGAGAAAATCTACTGCAAAAAAATCGATTGTACCATCTTGGATGGGCGGCAGAATGAGTTTAACTGCCAATTTGGGGCATATACTGAGGCAAACTTTTTCTAAAGCATTAAGCCCCGAAGCAGGTATAGAGTTGAATAGTTTAAAGAGCTTATTTGAATTACAAGCTGACCTTTCTCATATTCCAACAGCAAATGAATTATTAATTGAGCAGATAGAGGCCAAAGATGGTTTCCATTTATTGGTTTACCCATTTGAAGGCAGACAAGTACATGAAGCCATGAGTGCAATATTGGCTTACCGAATTGGAAAAATTATACCCATTAGTTTTTCTATTTCAATGAATGATTATGGTTTTGAATTATTAAGCGATCAAGCCATTCCTGTAGATGATAGTAATATTGAACAATTATTTTCAACAGAGAATCTATTAGCCGATATCCAAAAAAGTATTAACAGCACAGAAATGGCCAAGCGAAAATTTAGGGATATTGCGGTTATTGGCGGATTGATTTTTCAAGGAATGCCTGGTGAAAAAAAGAAAGCCAAGCACCTACAATCATCCGCGTCATTATTATTTAAAGTATTTGAAGAATATGATCCGAATAATATTTTATTGAGGCAGGCTTACAATGAAGTGATGGTGCATCAAATGGATGAAGTAAGGTTAAGACAGGCTTTGCAGCGGATTAGCCAAAGTAAGATTATATTAACCTATCCTACAAAGCTTACGCCTTTATCCTTCCCCATAATTGTAGATGGGCTAAACCGAAACAATTTATCTTCTGAACAACTAGAAGATAGAATTAAAAAAATGCAGCAACAGCATTATAGTTTGGTTAGGCAACTTATCTTTATAACCAATGAATGCTCCTGTATTACATAAAATCAACGATCAACATTTATGGCTCTCTCCTGAGCGATGCATTTTTTGGGAAGAAGCATCTGCATTGATTTTATCTGATACCCATTTTGCAAAAACAGGGCATTTTAGAAAAAGTGGTATCGCCATTCCTCAACAGGTTTATAAAGAAGACTTACAAAGATTAATTGACTTAGTAGCTCATTTTAAGCCACAACAAATTATTGTTGTGGGTGATTTATTTCATAGTTATGAAAATAAGGAATTGGATCTTTTTTTAAAATGGAGAAAAGATATGGAGCAAACAAAAATAATTTTAGTTAGAGGCAACCATGATCTATTGCATAGCAATTGGTATGAAGCAGCAAATATTGAAGTAGTGGAAGGCATTTTAAAAATGAATGATTTTAGCTTTGTGCACGATGCGGCAGATATAGTTGAAAGCAGCAATACTGGTTTTCATTTTTCAGGGCATTTGCATCCAGGTGTTGCTATCAGGGGTAATGCTAAACAATATCTACAGTTTCCTTGTTTCTATTTTGGAAAAGACCATTGCATACTTCCTGCATTTAGCAAGTTCAGTGGTTTGAAAATTATGAAACCAAAAAAAACAAGTACCATTTACGCCATTGCCAATGGAAACCTCATTAAATGTTAAAAATAGCCTACGATAGCATATATGCCCATCCACTTCCTGAGGGCCATCGATTTCCCATGTTGAAATACGAATTAATTCCTGCACAATTATTACATGAAGGAAGCATTACTACAGATAATTTATTTGTTCCAGCAATTTGCGAAGAAGCCATTGTTTTACAAACACATGAAGCCACATACTATCAAAAACTTATCAATCAAACATTAACTGCATCAGAACAAAGAAAAATTGGGTTTCCGCAGTCACCTGAACTTACCCAACGGGAGCTGATCATTACACAAGGAACCATTGATTGTTGTAAATACGCTTTAGAATTTGGGGCGGCGTTGAATATTGCAGGAGGCACACACCATGCATTTGCAGATAGAGGAGAAGGATTTTGTTTATTAAATGATATGGCCACTGCAGCCAATTATTTGTTGAATAATCATCTAGCCAAAAAAATACTCATCATCGATTTAGATGTGCACCAAGGAAATGGAACAGCTAAATTGATGGAACAAGAAAACAGGGTGTTCACATTTAGCATGCATGGCGAACACAATTATCCTTTCCACAAAGAAAAATCTAATGTAGATATTGGCTTAAAAGACGGAACGGATGGGAATACTTATTTAGGCATACTGCAAGAGACCCTGCCCAAATTAATCAATGAGCAAAAGCCCGACTTTGCTTTTTTCCTTTCTGGAGTAGACATTTTATCAACCGATAAATTTGGCAAACTCAATGTCAGCATTAACGAATGCAAAAACAGAGATGAAATTGTATTGGGCTTGCTTAAACAATATCAAATTCCAGTAACGGTTGCCATGGGAGGCGGCTACTCCCCTGATATAAAAATCATTGTAGACGCTCACTGCAACACTTTCAGGCTTACAAAAGAAATGGTTGACTAAATACTAGTTCAACTTTTTCTTTAAGGTACTTACCTGCTCTTGCAAGTTATTTACCATACCAGCCAATTGATTCATATCCCAAACAGGTGCTGCATTGGCTTTTTGTAAAATATAAACAGCCTTCCAAATTTCTAGCACATCTTCGGAACTTACATTGTAAGGCTCATAAATAGGATTGTCACTAATGAGCGTGATCTTATTTTTTAAGCGATTGTTTTTCATTACTCGCTTATATGCCACTCCTTCATTGCGAGACATTACGATATAGGTATTGCTATTTTTTAAATCATCTAACCCTTCTACTTTCTCCCCTACAATTACACTTCCACTTGGAGTAGGCAACATACTATCTCCCATGATTTCGAAAGCCCTGTATTGGCCTGGGGCTAGCATAGGTAATGTGAATGTATTTAGTTCATCTACAAATTCAGGATCAGCATAACCAGTCATATAACCAGCGGCTGCTTTTACGGGTACAAAGCGAATTTCAGCAGATTCGGATGTCATTTTCATCTGACGTCGTTTATCTAAATATGATCCTCCCTTGGCTTCGGTTAAGTCATTGAACAAGAAATCTTCGAGGCTTAGCTTGAAAATGGCACAAACCTGTTCCATTACTTCCAATTTAGGTTCTGCCCGTTCTTCTTCATAAGCCCCAACAAGGGATCGCTTAATCTTTAATTTATTGGCAAACTCTTCCTGGGTCCAACCGCGCAACTTGCGCAGGTAACGTAAATTTTTTCCAGCGTTCGACATAACTAATGTATTTAGCTGCAAAATACTAATATTTTTAGTTTTTCCAAATTTATTTTTAGCAATCAGCCTTAAATTGACCAATTCATCACAATTTCTGCTA
>VIKJ01000062.1:14098-27964 GCA_008080615.1 Chitinophagaceae bacterium
TTCTGCTACAATTAACCTGCTTGAAGTACTTTTCAACTGTAAAACAATTGAATGAAAAAAATCTGCTTAGTTCTGCTCTTTAGTGCATCCATATTTGCAAATGCACAAACCAATATTACATATCCCGAATCATTGATATTGGTTCCAGAAAAATCCAATTTCGAGAAAACATCTACGTATGCAGATGTTATGCAATTTTTGAACAGTATTAAAACAATGAGCCCCAACATTTATGTTGGCAGCATTGGAAAGAGTACACTTGAAAAAGATATTCCCATGGTTGTATTGGCCAATCCAATGGTTCAAACACCTGCAGCAGCAAAGGCTTCGGGCAAACCAGTGATTTATATTCAAGCCAATATTCATGCAGGAGAAATTGAAGGCTATTGGGTAATAAAAAAGACTTACTCAACAACCAAATTATTGTATTTGTGCCCATTTATAATACAGATGGTAATGATAAAATGGCAAAGGGTTTAAGACCTAGCCAAGAGAATAGCCCATTAGAAACGGGTATTCGCGAAAACGGGCAGGGATTGGATTTGAACAGAGATGGCATAAAAATGGAAGCCCCAGAAACCAGGGCAATGATTCAACAAATCATTACTGCCTGGGACCCTCAAATGACCGTTGACTTACATACTACCAATGGAACTTGGCATGGGTATTCTTTAACATGGGCACCAGGTTATTTATATGCCGGACAAAGGGAAACCTATGATTATACTAACGCAACAATACTTCCTTACATTACACAAAAAGTAAAGGAAAAGAATGATTTGATGTTTGGCCCTTTTGGTGATTTTAGTTTAAGAGAGGGCTGGCCTGTAAAAAACTTTTATACCTACAACCACCACCCTAGGTATATCATCAATCAAATTGGTTTGCGCAATAGAATGTCTATTTTAAGTGAAACATTTGCACACGAACGATTTTACCAACGCATTCATACTTGCTATGTTTTTGTAAATGAAATTTTAGCATATTGTAATCAACATGCAGTAGAAATAATGCAAATTAACAAAGCAGCAGAAAATGCAGCCATTCAACAAGTACTTAACAATGCCGGCACTATAAAAAAAGGGGTTCGCTATAAAATGGTTCCAACAGCCCAACCAATTAATCATTTTAGAACCTACGATTATATCAAATACAGCAAGGCTGATGGAAGTACAGCCTTTTTAAAAACAGGCAAAATAGCACATTACGATAGCGTTAATTATTATGCCAGTTTTAAAGATACTGTTCAGGCAGTATTGCCCAGAGGATATATCATTCCTGCAGCATTTGCTTCCATTGCCGAACACCTTAAAATGCAAGGCGCAACAGTAACACAGTTAGATAAAAAACAAATGTATAGCGGAGAAAGTTTCTCCATTGAAAAATTCACCAAAGCCACCCGAAAATTCGAAGGCCATTTCATGGCTTCGGCAGAAGGTAATTTTGTTGCAAAAGATTTTGTTGCTGAAAAAGGAGACTTCTTGGTAGATTTAGCTCAACCCCTAGCCAACCTCATTTTTTATACACTAGAACCTCAATCGGATGATGGTTTATTGAATTGGAATTTCTTTGATACTTATTTAGAAGCCAATGGAGTAAATACTAAACCAGTAGATTTTCCGATTATGAAATATTTTAGCATAAAAACAACAAGCAAAAAGAAAAAATAGATACCACGATTGGTATATTGCAGCTATGTCTAAGTTAACCACCAAAAAGAAAGAAGAACCCATTATCTTAATTACCAATGATGATGGCATTTCAGCGCCGGGAATCAAAGCCCTTGCAGAAGCAGTAAAAGGATTGGGTAAGATTGTTGTAGTAGCTCCAGATAAGCCACAAAGCGGAATGGGCCATGCAATAACTATTGGAGAACCGTTGCGTTTACATAAAACAGCCCCCATTACCGAAGGTGTAGAAGCCTGGAGTTGCAGTGGAACACCTGTAGATTGCGTGAAATTATCAGTAGATAAAGTATTGCATCGCAAGCCAGATATTTGTTTAAGCGGCATCAATCATGGAGCCAATAATTCAATTAACGTAATTTATTCGGGTACTATGTCCGCAGCCCTTGAAGCGGCTATTGAAAATATCCCCAGTATAGGATTCAGCTTACTCGATTATAGTATTGAGGCCGACTTTACTGCAGCAAAAAAATATGTACGAATAATTGTAGAGCAAGTATTAAAAGCAAAGAAGCTAGATAAACATATTTGTTTGAATGTAAATATTCCTAAGGGTTCGGAGAAGTTGATCAAAGGAATTAAAATATGTCATCAGGCTTATGCTAAATACGAAGAAAAGTTTGATGAGCGCAATGATCCACATGGCAGAAAATACTATTGGCTAACTGGTGAGTTTGTAAACTTTGATAAGAGCAAAGAGAGTGATGTATGGGCTTTGAAAAATAATTTTGTAAGCGTTGTTCCTGTACAGTTTGATTTAACCAACTACGAGCTGAAGAAAAAGCTAGAAAAAACCTGGAAATTCTAATGCTAAAAAAAGATGATATAAAACTGGGTTTAGTACTGGGTATACTGGCACCCTTTATAGGATTATTTGGTTATTATTTTTGGAAATTTCGCTTGTTTACCCTGAATGAATTTTTTCAGGTATTGAATATGCAAAAATCTTTATTGAGTGGTATAATGAGTATAGCATTGATTGCCAATGCTATACTTTTTACACTTTACATAAATGAACATAAAGACAAAACCGCAAAGGGTATTTTCATCATCACCTGCATCTATGCATTTGTTACCCTAGGATTTAAATGGTTTGCATAAGTTTTACTCCTCAGTTACAGAAAAAGTAATAGTCTGTTTAACAAATGATGTAACTGCCTTTCCGTTTTGTTTAGCAGGAATCCATTTAGGCCCTTTTACAAATAATTTTACTGATTCTACATCTGTTCCGTAACCAGGATCATTTTCAGCTTTAATATTACTTATAGTTCCGTCACTAGATACAATAAAAGAAACAATAACCTTGTATTTTCCTGGAGGAGCTCCTTTTGAAACAGGTAAATCTTTATTCAAATTTCTATCCAAATACTTTTGCCAAGCATCTTTTCCTTCTGGGAATGATGCAGGAACTTCAGTTTTGGTAAACACTTTATCATAGCGCTCTTCTTTTACTAGTTCAGGACGTCCTGGAGGAGGAGGTGGTGGTGGAGCAGGCAATGACAACTTCCCATATTTATTCATTGCTTTTTCTACACTAGAAGCGTTGCTCAAATCATATGTTTCTATACTTCCATCTTTAAATTCTAGATTCATACGCAATGGATTATGATTCCAAGAAACCATTTTTATTGTTGGATTCCTATTCAAAAATGCTTTAATTCCTGATGGGTCGGTATTATTATTCGAATTGACTTCAATTGATTTGTTTGCATTTATATCAGGGTTTTGCTGTTTGGACTTCGATTTGATTAAAGCAACTTTATCTCCTGGCTTTTCAGCATATTTCTCATATTCAATGCCTTGATCTATTATATTCATAGAACCAATGACTTTAGGATCAATATCTTGAGGTTTTACTTTTTTACCATCCATTACATATATGAATCCATTTATATCATTAAAAATTTTATTAAATTTCTTAGCATGGCTTAATGAATCATTCTTCAACTTTAATTGCTCATCCATCAAATCTAATCTTCGCAAATCGTTTTCAATATATAAAGAAGAAGCATTTCGAATTTCTTTTTTTGTTTGTAAAATTAAAACATCATGCTTCATCACTTTATCAATTGGAAAATCGCCAAAACCAACGCTCATAATATCTCGAATGTCTAATTTTGAGGCTACTTCTTTACTCACGATAATTCCATCCAAAACTATTGCATTAGCATTGTTTACCGTTTTAAGATATGTCTCATTATCTTCTAAATTAAAATCAATTTTTTTTCCTTGTGCCAATTTTATTTCACTTAGAGAATGCCCTATAACAATATTCTTTTTAGTAGTAATAGCAATTACTCCATTTCTGCCCTTTTCACCAAAAATCTCTACTGCTTTCTCATTCTTTAAAACTTGAATATGATCTATAATATTTGGATTGATAGATTTTAGTGATATAGAATCTTCAATAACACCATTAATTAAAATCAATGGTTGATATGTAGGATCTTTATAAGTTAAAGTACCTCTATAGGTATCTATGAAAGCATATTTCGGATTATCCTTTGGTATTAGAAAGGTAGGGCTACCAATGATTTTAACCTCTTTTCCATTAGGAATAACATAAACAGAATCTGAATTCAAAATAGTAGTATCAATAGTTACTCCTTTCTCTTTGCTAGAAAAATAATATTGTATTCCATTTAAAATTGAAGCAGCTAATTTTTGTTGGTAAGCTTCATTTTTCAATTGATTCAAATCAGAAGTATTGGATATAAAGCCTGTTTCTAATAAAATGGCTGGGCTCTTTACATTTTGCAAAACATAGATACCTTCTTTTCTAGATTTTAACCCATTCATTGGAATATCCAAACCTGTTAAATTATTGGCCAATTGATTTGCTAATAAGTAGCTCTCAGCATAATTAGCGTTTTTCAACTTGTCTGCAATATAAATTTCCATGCCATTTTTTGTAGCTGCAAGATTTTTATCTGCCGTATTACAATGTAATGAAATGAATAAATCTGGCGCTTGTTGATTGGCATAATTTGCTATTTCATAAACAGTTTGAGTAAGATCTGTTTCTCTAGTTAAAATGATTTTTATTTGATTATTTTGATTAACATATTGAATTGCTTTTGCTAATTCCAATGTTAAGGTTTTTTCCATTGTTTTGCCATCAAATGCTGATGCGCCAGCATCAGATCCACCATGACCTGCATTGATTACCACAGTATACTGTTTGTTCAACAAAATATTTTTTGGGGAAAATGCTGGTTTTGTTTTTGCGGCAATTTGGTCTACTATATTATCTACAATTGTTCCAACAGAAATATTTTCCGCATTTCTTAACTCTTTTGTTCTAAAGGCAAACAGCACTACAACAATGGCCAATAAAGGCAATACAACTAATCTTCGCATATAGCTATATTTTGGGTTGGAATTTTTTGTAATCATTTGAAGTCTTCTTTTGATGGGTGAGAAGAAAAAAGGATTAGTAAGTAAATATTGTTGCTGAGGATAAGCAGCAGCTAGTAACATTTGTGCAAGTGAAGTAGTGTCTCCATTGGCAACTGCTTTTTTATCTGCTATAAATTCATGTATCATTTCCATTTCTTTTTTAATCAGCCAAAAAAATGGATTGAACCAACCAGCAATCAATACCAACTGTATAAACATTTTATCAATACTGTGTTTTTGCTGCACATGGGTAAGTTCATGTTGCATCATCTGTTTACCGGCATCACTTGTTAAATCGATTGATTCATGCCAAAAGATATATCGGAAGAAAGAAAATGGAGCTCCTTGAGCCTTGGTTAAAATTAGGAATACCTCTCCTACTGTTTTACATGAATGGGTTTTTAACAAGCGGTAAATTTGTACTAAGCTTTTTATCAGGCCTACCAATAATACAATTCCCACCAATACATAAATCATCATTAAAATACCTTGCCAGCTATATTGAAGCCATCCTTTATTTAAATTGGATTCTATTTCAGAATTATTATCGGCTATTATCGAAAAAAATTGAATTAGTTGGGCATCAGTTACAACTGGCTTATTCCATTGTATTTTAATCAATGGAACAACCCAAGAAAACAACGCAATTGCCAGCAAATAAAATCGATTATACTGGTGAAACCGATTGTTTCGTAAAACCAACCAATAATATCCAACCATAATTCCACTGCAAAGTATTACCTGCAAAAAATAGTAGAGTGTGGGTGTCATAGAATTATTTTTTTTGATTTTTAATCTCGCGTAAAAGCAGCTCCAATTCTTTTACGCTAATATCTTTTTGCTTTACCATAAAGGAAACAGCCTCCGAAAAAGAGCCTTCAAAATATCCATCAACCAAACTTCTGATTGATTTTGAAGAATATTTTTCTTTTGATACTAATGGAAAATATTGATGCACTCGTCCCATTTGTTTAACACCTACAAACCCTTTATCAACTAAGATTTTTACAATAGTTGCAACCGTATTATTATGGGGCTTGGGTTCGGGCTGGGCTTCTAAAATATCTTTTAAAAATGCGGTACCTAAATTCCAGATACTCTGCATGATTTGCTCTTCGGCTTTGGTAAGTGGCTTCATATTATTTCAATTACAGGATAAACCTATAACTAATTTTTTAGTTTTCAAACTATTTTTTTAGTTTTTAAGAAAAATTTTAGAAAATCACCCCTTAGTATAGGCAATCAACGAACATTCGTAATTTGCAGCAGCTATAAACCATGAAATACTACATTATTGCAGGAGAAGCCAGCGGAGATTTACACGGTAGTAACCTGATTAAGCAACTTCAAGTACAAGATACTACTGCCAACATACGCTGCTGGGGAGGTGATCTTATGCAATCTACAGGTGCTACCCTAGTGAAACACTATCGTGATTTAGCTTTTATGGGCTTTTCTGAAGTAATTAGAAATCTTCCTACCATATTGGGCAATTTAAAATGGTGCAAGCAGGATATTGCTGATTTTAAACCTGATGCAATCATTTTGATTGACTACCCTGGCTTTAATTTACGAATTGCCGAATGGGCAAAGGCCAATGGATTAAAAGTGATCTATTATATATCCCCTCAGGTTTGGGCATGGAAGGCCAATAGAGTAAAGAAAATGCGAACCTGCATCGACTTAATGCTTTGCATTTTACCCTTCGAAAAAGACTATTATAAAACAAACTGGAATTGGGAAGTAGAGTATGTAGGTCATCCTTTGATTGAAGTGATTGATGTTTATACAAAAGCGAATACTCAGCAATTAGAATCTCAAAAGAAACCAATCATCGCCCTTTTACCTGGTAGTAGAAAGCAAGAAATTGCTAAGAAACTACCCATCATGTTAAGCGTTGCTTCACATTTTAAGGATTATTCTTTTGTTGTTGCCAAAGCTCCGGGGCAGGATGATTCTTTTTACACGCCATTCTTAGAAGGCTATGATAATGTGAATGTGGTTAAGAATGGTACTTATGACCTTTTACTTAATGCCAAAGCTGCATTGGTGACCAGCGGAACAGCTACACTAGAAACAGCATTGTTTGGTGTACCCGAAGTGGTTTGTTACAAAGGAAGTAATATTAGTCAAGTATATATCGTTGGTGAACCTTATCATGGATAAATTAGTAGTAAAAGAATTGATTCAAGAAGAACTCAATACCGCTAATTTAGTTGCTGCATTAAATGATCTTTTGAGCAATGAAACCAAACAATTGCAGCTACAAAATGATTACACTCAATTAAAAGCAGTTTTAACTGCAGGGGGGCACGCTTCTTCGCAAGCAGCATCAAAAATCATTGCTTTTTTACAACCAGTATAATGCTATTTAAAGAGGGGTAAAATCACTTGTTTAAAAATAATGATCATCACTGCTATCAAAAAGATGATCAATGAAATTCTATTCATCCCGTGCATGTACTTCATCCACTTGGTACGTTCTTCGTTAGGGTCTCTTTTCTTAATGTAGAGGTACTCCCCTATTTGCTTCCAAATTCCCATAATTACTGGTTTTATCAAATATAACAAGCTTCATTCAATTTGGTTGGCTAAACATAAAGACCTTAGATTTGTTAATCTAATAAATGCCTTTTTATGCCAAAGATTGCTTGCCTTTTTACCCTTTTGTTTTTTTTTGGAACCACAGAAGCTCAGTTTAATCCCAATGCTATAGACATCATCAGAGACCAATATGGGGTTCCTCATATTTTTGGCAAAACTGACCCTGAAGTAGCATATGGCTTGGCATGGGCGCATTCAGAAGATGATTTTAAAACAATACAGCAATCGCTCTTAGCAGGAAAAGCCATGTTGGCTCAATACCAAGGTAAAAAAGGGGCCAGCATTGATTATATCATTCACTTATTACGCATCCCCGAATTGGTTGAGGCAAAATACGAATCGGATTTAAGCCCCGATTTTAAGCGCTTGTTAGAGGGCTATTGTGCCGGCTTAAATGCTTATGCAGCAAAACATCCCGAAGAAATTTTATTGAAAAATGCATTTCCAGTTACCCCAAAAGACATGATTCAATATTCTGTTTTACAATTATGTGTTTTATCTGGGGCAGACAAAGCATTGGCCAGTATTTTTGGCGGAACTGTTCCTTTATTGGAAAATTATAAAACAGCAGGTAGCAATGCTTTTGCTTTCAATAGCGCTAAAACTACCGACGGACAAGTTTACTTAGACATCAATGCCCATCAACCTTTGGAGGGCCCTGTTGCTTTTTACGAAGCGCACTTGTGTAGCGAAGAGGGATGGAATATTCTGGGAGCTAATTTTCCTGGCGCTCCTTCTATTTTACATGGCGTAAATGAAAACCTGGGCTGGGCACACACCGTAAATAACCCCGACAAATTAGATGTATATCAATTAGAAATAAATCCTGCCAATAAGTTGCAATACAAATTAGATGGCAATTGGGAAACATTAGAAGAAAAAACAGCTTCTTTAAAAGTAAAAATTGCAGGAGTAAAAATCAATATAAAAAAGAAAGCCTATTGGAGTAAATACGGCCCAACTATCATAACAGAAAGAGGCACATTTTCTATTCGTATGCCAGCACAAATGGACATTCGTGGATTAGAGCAATGGTATCGTTTTAATAAAGCCAAAAACTTTACAGAGTTTAATAAAGCATTAAACATGTTGGCTATTCCCGGATATAATATTGTGTATGCGGATAAATATGATACCATCTATTATATTAGTAATGGCCGAATTCCTATCAGAAATAAAAACTACAATTGGGCTACCACTTTACCTGGTAATACTACTGCCACTTTATGGAATGGGTTACATCCATTAGCTGATTTGCCTCAAGTGTTGCAACCATCAACTGGTTATGTGTACAATACCAACCACTCGCCTTTTCATTCTACCGATGGGGCAGAAAATCCGAAAATTAAAGATATTACCATGGGCTATGAAACCTTAGAAAACAATCGTAGCAAACGTTTTGAAGAACTTGTTCAACCACTCAATAAAGTTTCTTATGCCGATTTTAAAAGGATAAAATTTGATAGACAATTTCCATCTACCTTAACCTTCCCTGCAAATATTGATAGTTTATTTTTAATAGATGCCAATGCATACCCAGATATTGCAGATATTATTTTGAACTTAAAAAATTGGGATAAAAAAGCAATGGCCGAAAGCATTGGTGCAGGAAATTTCTTTTTTGTATACACCATCACTGCAAAAAAATGGCCTACTTATTTAAAAAATAAAGGAATCAATAAAGAAGAAGCAGTAGCAATTTTAAAAGAAGCAAAAGCAACCATGATCAAAGACTTTGGCAGAACCAATATTCAATTAGGCGAAGTACAAAAATTAGTTAGAGGAGATAAAGCTATTCCATTGCCAGGGCTTCCTGATGTATTGGCTCCTATGTATTCTATTCCTTATAAAAATGGTATGTACAAAGGAAATCAGGGTGATGCATATATAGAATTGGTTCGTTTTACCAAAGATGGCCCCATCATTGAATCATTAAATGTGTATGGTGCATCGGCCCGTGCCAATTCACCACATTACACCGATCAAATGGAAATGTATACTAAGCAACAAACCAAATCAATGACGTTGAACAAAGCTGAAGTATATAAAAACGCTGTCCGTAATTATCACCCTTTGTAATAGCCGTATAGAAATTAGATCCAAGCTTTTAATAAAGTCGTAATCTTTTGTGTTTCTATGATGAATCCGTCGTGGCCGTAAGTAGAATCAATGGCGTATAATTCGGCATTGATCATATGTTTTGCCATAAATGCTTGTTCATCTAATGGGCAAAGAATATCACTGTTGATACCAATAATTAAAGTGGGCTGTTGTATGGTTTTGAGCACTTCAATTAAATCACCACCTCTTCCTCTACCTAAATGGTGACTATCCATTGCTTTGGTAAGTAACCAATAACTATATGCATTAAACCGATTCACTAATTTGTTGCCCTGATAGTTTAAATAAGAAGAAGCTTTAAAATCGTCTATTTTTTCTGGATCAGGATCGGTTTGTTTTTCTTGAAAAGTGGTGTAGTTTCTGTAGGTCAACATCCCAATAGCCCTTGCAGCTTTTAAGCCTCTTGCACCCGCATTGGCCTGCATATCCTGCCAACTTTGATCTGCTTCAATAGCCAATCGTTGAGCCGTATGTACTGCAACGCCCCATGCGCTTTCCGAAGGAGATGTAGCAATCAGAAACATTTTTTGAATAACAGTTGGTTCCATTGCTGCCCACTCCAATACTTGGTAACCCCCCATACTGCCCCCCATTAACAAATGAATTTGTTCTATGCCCAATGCCTTTCTCAATAAAATATGTGCTTTAACCATATCTCGTATGGTAACATTGGGAAAGCTAGAATAGTAAGGATTACCCGTTTTAGGATCAATACTTAATGGCCCCGTTGATCCATAACATGATCCAATAATATTGGCACAAACAATAAAATATTGATTGGGATTAATTAAACAATCATTTCCTACCAACCCCTTCCACCAATCTGCTGCATCTGCATTGGCCGTTAATGCATGACAAATCCATATTACATTGCTTTTTTCAGCATTGAGCTTTCCATAGGTTAAATCAATGTTCGATTGTAACTATATATTGGCATGGGGATTATTCCTTATTTCTACTGCAAAATAAAGGCATGCACTGCGTACATTTGTTGAAATCTTGAAAATGGATAAAATTGAGGTAAAAAGGGTGGATGATGCTTATGCATTTGTAGCCACAGATAGCAATGGAAATACAGCTAGGATGGATGCATCAGTAGCTATTGGCGGGCATAATTCAGGAATCAGGCCCATGCAAACCATTTTAATGGGATTGGGAGGTTGCGGTGGCGTAGACATTATTTCTATCCTGAAAAAACAAAAACAAGAAATCACCGAGTTTAAGATGGTAATTGAAGGAGAAAGGGAACATGGTAAAGAACCAGCCTTATGGAAGGAAGTAAACATTCAATTCTATTTTACGGGACAGGTTGATTTGGAAAAAGCGGAAAAAGCAGTTGCACTTTCTTTAAATAAATATTGTTCGGTGGCTGCTACATTAAGAGCAGCAGGTTGCCAAATTTCATGGACAGTATCTACTAACTAAATAGCACTACACAAAAAAAAATCTAGCAAATAAGATCGCAGTAAATAGCGCAAAAAATAGTCAAATGAAAAACGAAACAAAAGCCATCCGCATACAAACCGAACGCACCAATCAAATGGAACATTCAACACCCATGTTCCTTACCAGTAGTTTTTGTTTTGATAATGCAGAAGATATGCGCGCTGCGTTTGCAGATGAAACAGATGACAATATTTACAGTAGATTTAGTAATCCTAGTGTGCAAGAATTTATTGATAAAATAGCTGCTTTAGAAGGAGCAGAAGCCGGCTATGCAACTGCTTCTGGTATGAGTGCGGTGTTTGGTTCATTCATGGCTTTATTGAAGCAAGGAGATCGCTTATTGTCTTGTAACTCTATTTTTGGAAGTACACATACTGTTATATCAAAGTACTTACCCAAGTACGGAATTGAATATGGTTATATAGATGCCAATGCTACAGAATCGGAATGGGAAGCGGCTATCACACCCAATACAAAAATGATCTATTTAGAAACCCCAACCAATCCCGGATTGGATGTTTTGGATTTAGCAATGATAGGGCGGTTAGCAAAAAAACACCAGATCATTTTGAATGTAGACAATTGTTTTGCAACACCTGTAAACCAACGCCCTATTGAGTTTGGTGCCGACTTAGTAGTACATTCTGCAACCAAATGGTTAGATGGCCAAGGCCGAGTATTGGGTGGTGCGGTAGTAGGCCGCAAAGACTTGATTAAGGAAATATATTTATTCTGTAGAAGCACAGGGCCTGCCCTTTCTCCATTTAATGCATGGGTGTTAAGTAAGAGTTTAGAGACATTGGATGTGCGTATGGAAAGGCATGCATCCAATGCATTGTATTTAGCCGAAAAATTAGAAAAACACGAAGCCATTGCTTCTTTGCGTTATCCTTTTTTAAACTCACATCCGCATCATTTGATTGCGAAAAAACAAATGCAAAACGGTGGTGGAATTCTTTGTTTTGAACTAAAGGGAGGATTGGCAGCAGGAAAACAATTTCTAAATAAATTGAAATTGTTATCCCTTACAGCCAACCTGGGTGATACCAGAAGTATTTCATCCCATCCTGCCAGTACTACGCATGCTAAATTGAGCGAAGCCGAACGACAGGCCGTACGTATCACACCAGGGTTAATTAGAATCAGTGTAGGATTAGAACTATTGCTTATAAAGTAAATGGCTACGTTTTTAATATTTAGTCATCTTTTCTGGTAAAATCTTTTAATGATTTACCCAACTCATCCATATCCTTACTAAATTCAGTTTTGAATTTGCTCCAACTGTCTTTACCGTCAGCTTTATAATCTGCAATCTTTTTCTTCATATCGCTGTTTTTCAATTCCAATGCAGCAATTTTAGCTTTATAATCTGCTTTTGCTTCTTTTTTATCAGCAGCCACTCTTGCGTTAAATTCGGCGATGCTTTTTTCATTTTCAGCAATCTTGAGTGCAGTTTCTACTTTAAATTTTTCTACATCAGCTAAGTATTCAGTATTTGCTTTATCCAAATTTTCATTGGCTTCTTGCACTTCTGTTTCTGCCTTTTCTACTTTTTCTGCAGAAGTATTACAACTCATCAATCCAATTCCTGCAAACATTACAAGTGCAGAGAGGGTTAATTTCAATATTTTCATAATTATTTATTGTGTTAGTTAAACTATAATGATTTGATAATTTCATGTAATTCCTCTTTAGTCTTCCCCATTTTTTTTTGAAGACGACCCATCAATTCTTCATGCTTTCCTTCTACCAACAACAAATCGTCATCAGTAAGTGTGGCATATTTTTGTTTAAATTTTCCTTTTAACTCTTTCCAGTTTCCAAGTAATGCTGTAGTGTTTGTCATAAAATCTTTTTAAATTTTGTTTAGAAAGATTAAAGGTCAATTACTTGGTTCAGATATTTATTACACAACAATTAGTAAATACTGCATTATTTACAGATTGCTTATAATCCATTCAATAAAAATTTGAAAAGGTCGAATCCCGTATATATTTGGGATTATTTTACTAACGTTTATCAGTTATCCAGTATTATGCCTTTATTTTTTCTTTAACGCTGTCTACTAAATAATAAATCATTGGCACTAAAAAAATAGTGAGAATTAAAGAAGAAAGCAATCCACCTATGATTACCCATGCAAGTCCGTTTTTCCACTCAGCAGCTGTTCCAGTTGCCAAGGCAATTGGTAACATACCAACAACCATGGAAAGCGTGGTCATTAAGATTGGGCGCATCCTACCTTTTCCCGCAATCAGTAGCGCTTCTTTAAAATAGACACCTTCCGCTTTTAATTGATTGGTAAAATCTACAATTAAAATGGCATTCTTTACTACTAAACCCATCAGCATGATAAGACCCAATAAGGCAAATAAACTTAAATTATTAAGAGAAAGATTAAGTGCTAAAAAGGCACCAATTGCAGCTACAGGTATAGAAAAAAGTACTACAAAAGGATAGATATAACTATCATATAATGCAACCATGATTAGATAAATCAATAAAAAAGAAATAATTAAAACCGAACCCAGCGCACCAAAACTATCATTCTGCCTTTTAATATCACTTCCCCATGTCATGGCTATATCCACAGGCAAAGGATTGTCTTTGA
>VIKJ01000062.1:27982-29278 GCA_008080615.1 Chitinophagaceae bacterium
TAAACGCACTCACATCATCTGCAACAGATCCAGAAGGCCTGCCCAAGGCATCTGCAGTGATTGTAACCGCTGGCTGCCTATCTTTTCTTTCTAATAAAGAAGGTGAATTATCCTGTATAACATTCGCAAATTGATTGATTTTTACAGCAACCCCACTTGGATTGACAATTGAAATATTTTGAATATCTTCAATGTTCCTTCGATTGAATTCATTTATCCAAATTCGAATTGGGAACTCAATACCATTCTCCGTTAAAGTAGCATCATCATTACCAGTTAGGGCATTTCTTAAATTTAAACCAACATAAGCGGTACTTAAACCCAAGCGCTGCATTTTATTCTTATCAGGTACCACTTTTAACTCTTGATTGCCAGTTTCAACAGATAAACGAACATTATCGGCTCCAGGAATTTTTTCAATCGTATTTTTTATACGTTCTCCTGTTTCCATCACTTGTTTTAAATTGATTCCACTTAAAGTAATTTCAATTGGTGCAGATCTTGGAATCAAGCCTAAAGAGGCCATGGAATAATTAATACCTGGATAAATTGATTGAAGCTCTTCCCTTAAAGATTTCATAAACATTTCGGTAGATAAAAATTTAAGTTCTTCCTTTGACTTTAATTGAATGGTAAATTCTGTTTTATTAGCTGCACCAACTCCTAAACTCCCAATTCCTGTGCTTGGCCCTCCTACATTACTAAAGACAGTTGCTACAGCAGGTTTACTTATAATGAATTGTTCAATCTTATTGGTAATACGATTATTTTCTTCAATAGAAATAGATTTATCAAACTCTAAAGCCAATCTGAATTTTCCTTGATCACCAGTAGAAATTAGTTCTTTCCCAATTATACCCTGCTTCATTATTCCTAACGTAATGGCAAATAGAAATAGGACTATTACTGAAAAAATGACTTTGTGCGATAAAACCCATTTTAAAACATTACCATACCCTTCTGTAAAAGAATCTAATTGGATTTCGAACCAAAGTAAAAAACGATTAAATAGATTGGTTGGCTTTAATTCTTCCTTTTTACCAATTCGTGAAGCCAACCAAGGTGTTAAAGTAAAGCCTACCAACAAACTAGTTAATGTAGATGTTACTACAACTACAGAAAATTGTTTGAGCATATCTGCAACAAAAACCTGCAAAAAAAGAATCGGCAAAAATACAACTACATCTACCATTGTAATAGACAGTGCAGCAAACCCTATTTCTAGCCTACCATCCATTGCAGCCTGATGCTTTTCCTTACCCCTATCTAAATGCTTTTGTATATTTTCCAGCACTA
>VIKJ01000062.1:29345-34507 GCA_008080615.1 Chitinophagaceae bacterium
AAAATCAAATCAAATACAACTGAATTAACAGCGGCAATTGTGTTATCAGTACTGTCGTCTGCTATAACAAATTGAACTTTACTATTTGCATTGTCGTTTTCAATATTCTTAAATTTATCTCGAACTAATTTTGAAACATTTACAGCATTAGCATCTCCTTGTTTTTTTAACAACAAACCAATTCCATTTTTACCATTGTACCGGCTTATTGAAGTAATTTCTTTAATTCCATCCTGTACAAGAGCAACATCCTTAACATATATAGGATTCCCCATTACAGGCATAGCAATCTGTACATTGTTGATATCTTCAATGGCATTGTATTTCCCTGTTAATCTAACGGAATTATTGTCTTTACTAGTTTGAACTTTTCCCGAAGGCAAGTCTAAACCAGACTTATTAATTGCTTCTACTACCTGAAGCATAGATATTTTATGAAACCGCAATTTTTCCTGATCAATTTTAACTTGGATTTCTCGTTCTTCGCCTCCTAGTATAGTTATTTCAGCTACTCCTTTTAACTGTTGAATTTGTGGCAAAAAATCATCTTTCAGTTTTTGATAAAACACAGTTGCTGGCAAACCACTTGTAACACTAATAGACATTATAGGAAGGTCATTGGGAGACACCTTACTCATTACAGGACTTAATATATCTTGGGGCAAATCTTTACGAATATTGTCTATATACCGTTGGGCATCCTGCATGGTTTTGTCCAAATTGGTACCGTATTTTAAATTTGCAATGATTATAGATGCATTAGGTAACGACTTTGTTATCAAATAATCTACGCCCTCCAAATTAGAAAGTGCATCTTCAATCTTTCTAGAAACCGAAGTTTCTACTTCACTTGGCTCAGCACCAGGGTATCCAGTTTTAATAACCACAACTGGCTGATTAAAATCTGGCATTAATTCATAGCTTAAATTTTTATACCCAATTATACCTAATAATGTAAAAACACTAAATAATACAATGATTAACGATGGTCGTTTTATTGAAATTTCAGTAATATTCATAATGCCTAATTTTTATTTAACTGCAACAACAGCACCATCATATAAATTAATAAATCCACTTTTTACAATAACATCTCCATTCTCAAGCCCTTTTACTACAACAGATTGATTTTCAATTTTTGTTGAAATAGTTATTGAGTGTAGTACGGCTTTCCCATTTTTTATAAGATATACCTGCGGATTTGAGGCATCACCAATGATGGTAGTATTCGGAATTAGAATACCAGCATTTGTAGAAACATTGCTTGCAACTACTTTCCCAAACATGCCAGACTTTATTTTGAGGTTAGAACTATTCTTTACTAAAATTTGAATAGGAAAACTATTTCCGCTATTGGCTTTACTTCCTACAGAAAGTACTTTACTCTTCATATTCAATTCTGGAAAAACGTCTACTGATACATCAACATTTTTACCTACAATAAATTCCTTAATATCAGATTCTGGTATATTTAAAGTAAATTTTAGATTATATATATCAGTAATCTGCAATAAAGGAATCCCTGGGGCTGCATAAGCACCAACTTCAGTTAATTTGGCAGTGATAATTCCACCAAAAGGTGCTTTGATAACAGACTTATTAATTTGTTCCTCAATTAGGGACTTTTGAATTTGGGCAGACCTTAGTCCTAAAATTGCTTTTTCTAATTGAATTCCTTGTATGGCATCGGCTTTTGATAAAATAGTAAATCGTTTCACATCTGCTTCCAATCCTTCAATTTGCACTTGTACCGATTTCAATTGAAGCTTTAATAAAGCATTATCCAATAGTACAATTACCTGGCCTTGTTGAACAACTGAACCATTATCAACCAAAATTTGGTTGATTTTTCCAGGTACTTCAGCGCTGATTTTAGTTTCTTTAAAGGGCTCAAAAGTTCCAGAGAAAGTTGATTTTTGATTGATCATTTCCTTAGTAATGGTAATAACCTCAACATTAATTGGTATAGATTTATCTAATTGATAAACTTTCTTTTTTACTACTTCCTTATTAGACTTCAACTTAACCACTACAAGTATAATCAGCAATAGTGGCACTAAAACAAGGAGTATTTTTTTTAGTATCGGATTCATAAATTTTATTTTTATCGCTTTAATTTCTTAAAATATTACCAGTTATTTTTTTATGCTCTAAATCGGCCTTCAAATATTCTACTATTGCGTTTAAATACAATTGCTGAGATTCACGCAGTGAATTATCTGCAATTATTATATCCGATAAATTAGATAGCCCTTGTTGCTGCTGCAAAAGGGTTTGATTATAAATTAATTTAGCTAGCATAATTTGCTCTTTTGCAGATTCTATAGTCTTTTGAGCAATTAATTTTTGAGATACAATGTTTTCTTTTTGCATTAAATTTTGAGAAAGGATTTGCTCGTATGCTAATTGATTATTTTGAATATCTATTTTTTTCTGGTCTATTTTACGTTGAGCTAATTTCCCATTAAAAAGAGAATAATTTAATTGGATACCCGCAAAACCAATGGGGAAAAATTTTAAAAAACTATTGGGTTGTTTATCATACCCAAAACCAGTTACACCATATGAACCCAATAAATTTATTGTAGGAAATTTTTCTGATTTATTTATTACACCAATCTCATTGGCTAATAATTTATTTTGATGTTGTACAATTTGCATTTCAATTGTATTATTAGAGTTGAGTTCAGGCTCTTTTTCTATTTGTATCAAATGATTAACATTAATTTTTTTATCAGCAGATACCCCCATCATAAATTTCAAAGTGGCTATTACTTGTAAATATTTGCTTCTAACAATTACTTGTTGATTTGCCAATAAAGATGTTTGCATTTTCATTTTAGCCACATCAATTCCATTGGCCATTTTTTGCTGATACAAAAGATCTATATTCTTTTGTATTTTTTGAGTATTGATTAAGTTACTATCAATAAATGAAAGCTGATTTAATAAAATTTGTGCGTTGTAAAACAAATTTGATATTTCAAAATAAAGCTGTTCTGTGTTTTTTTGAAGCTGCAACTTATTGATAGAAGTGGCAATTTTAATATTTTCTATTGTACCCGATGCCTGAGGGTTATATAGAGGCATTGTAAATTGAAGATTGGTATTTATATTATGTGGCACTCCAAACTGGGCCTCTTTAAATGTACCATCAGCACCTCCAAATACAGATAATGGCAATAACTGATATGGCAAATTGAAATAATACTTATAGTCGGCATTTGCTGATAATTTGGGTTTTAAATAAGTTTCTGCCTCTTTAACCTTCGCATCTCCTAACAAAATTGTATTTCTACTTACCTGCAAATTTTTATTGTGTAATAAGGCGGAATCAAGACATTGCTGTAAAGTCCAATCAGAATCCTGCGCTTTGCTATAGGTTATGGAAAAAATAAATAAAATAAAATATATCCAAACTGATTTCATAGTATATGAGTTTATTTCGTAATCATTATTAATAGATCTTCTAATATTTTTTTTCCTTCTTTTTTAAGATTGAATTGATGATTACTTAGCTTCCACTTTAGTACAACCATACGCATCGAACCCATTACCATTATAGCAATAGAATTTACCCCAACCGTAGAAATAAAGGTTTTGTTAGCTTGTCCTTCAAGTACAATTGAACTGATATTAGAATGCATTAAACCAAGCATTGCTTTAATTTTTTCTGTTAAATCGGGATTGTATTGAAAAATACCTTCAGAAAAGATTACACTTACCAAAGCAGGATTCTTTACAAATGAATTAAATAAATAATCAAATATTTTTTTCAAAGCAATTGGGGGCGTCAAATTTGTATCATTTTTTATCAATGAAACCTGAGCATTCATTTCTTGGATAAAATAACTTAACACTCCAGATAAAATCTCGTTCTTACTCTTAAAATGTCTATATAAAGCTGCTTCAGACAGATTCAAATCAGCAGCTAAATTTTTGATTGTTAATTCCTGAATACCAAATTGATGGATTCGCTTTGATGATGCTTCCATTATTTCAATTTGTCTGGCTGTAAATACTGCTAAAGTCATATAAATAAGTAATTTTGTTAGTGAGCGTTCACTTACAAAGTTAAGCAAAAAATAATTGCCTCCAATTAATTATTGCACAACATGATTTTTAGCGAAATCACAAATAATATTTATATTGTCCATTCAAAACTTGCTATATGAAATTATCAACGGGTATTTCGCTTGCTATAATGATGTTCTTACAATATTATATATGGGGGGCCTGGTACGTAACCATGGGACCATATATGGACCTTGCATTTGCCGGACAAAATGTAGATGTTGCTAAAGGTGCCGTTTATGGTGCAGGAGCCATTGCTACCATTATTTCTCCCTTTTTTGTAGGGATGATTGCCGACCGTTATTTCGCTGCCCAAAAATTAATGGGAATTTTACACCTAATTGGTGCAGGCTTGTTGTTTTACGCAACTACAATGACCCTTACTTCGGGTTTCTACTGGGTTATATTAATTTACTCCTTATTATATATGCCCACCATCGCTTTAAGTAATAGTGTGGCATTTGCTCAAATGTCTGATCCAGGAAAACAATTCCCTTGGATTAGGGTATTTGGAACGCTTGGATGGATTGTTGCTGGCTTAGTTATTTCTCAACTTGAAATCACAGATAAGCCCATGACCTTTCAAATAGCAGCAGGTTGTTCGGCGTTACTGGGTGTATTTAGTTTTCTATTACCCAATACACCACCAAAAGCCAATGCAGAAAAAATGTCTTGGGGGGCCATATTTGGTGCAGATGCTTTTGTGCTATTTAAAAGTAGAGCGTACACCATATTTTTTATTGCCGCTATTTTAATTTGCATACCACTTTCTTTTTATTATGGTTTTGCTGGCTCATACTTAAAAGAGTTCTTTGGAGAAGCTACTCCTGGCAAAATGGCCATGGGTCAAATGTCTGAAGCCTTATTCATTATTGCTATCCCTTTTTTATTTTATAGAATTGGTGTAAAAAATATGCTGATCTTGGGTATGTCTGCATGGGTACTTCGTTATGTTTGTTTTGCATATGGCGGCGCGTCTAATCATGCATTATTGTATGCCGGTATAATTCTTCATGGTATTTGCTATGATTTTTTCTTTGTAACTGGGTATATGTATACCGAGAAAAAAGCAGGCGAGAAAATAAAGA